>WAKF01000046.1 GCA_015523465.1 Aeropyrum sp. | reverse complement strand
CCCTAAGGCCTATAGAAAGGCCTACCCTAACCACTCGCCATCACCCCCCTTCACCACACTTCTTCCTATAATCGCCTGTCCGGCTGAGAGCGTTCGTCGCCAACTTCCTGGTAACCTCTAGGAACTCTCTCCTCCCCTTAGCCGCCATTGCTTGGATGAAGTTTACAGCGTTGCGCAGGTCCTCACTACTAACCTGAGGGCAAGGCACGCAGAGATTGCTAGCCTCATCCCTCTCAATATACCTATCCCTGTTACAAGTCGAGTCTAAGTCTCTTAGCGCATCTTTTATCGCCTCAAGCGCCGTGAGGAGTTCTAGACTGTTGCCTACCCTATCCACATAGGAATAGTTTCTCGCTGCGGCGAATGCTGCCAGAACTTCCACAAGGGGTCGGAGAGGGTCCTTTGACACAACAGTCACCTCCACTAGTCCATATAGTGGTACTACTATTAAATCTTTTTTGGAATTAATCATAGTATATTCTATGTGAACATGTCCACATGAAAGATACCTAAGTATTCCTATTGCCCATGTAGATATAGGTCCTCAGTTTCTACATGGGGTGTACGGAACAGAGGGAAAGACTATTCCTGCTCACTTGACAACGATTAATATAATACAATATTAACTGTTCGCGCTTTGGTAGTATAGGATCCCTAATCGATAAAAGCATATATTTAAGGTCTGAAAGCAGAGGACTCATACCACGATTTAGCAATATTAACTTCCAGGTCTCCCATCTTCTGAGAGAGGCACCGCCCCGAGCATATGGAGCTAGCCGTGATGCCATGACCTTGGCGCTATTTAATTATTTCTAGTATCGGCGGTGATAGCTTGTATACCCCGCTATCTTCAATGACTATACCTGCTTCTATGAGCCTTTTCACCTTCTTGTAGAACGTGCTCCTAGCAATTCCCAGCTCTTTCAGGACTTCTGAAGGCCTTAAGCCTCCGGGGGATTGAGCTAGCTTAACTACTATCCTCCTCTCGACTTCGTCTAGTAGTATAAGCTTGGAGAGCTGGCTGAGTCTAACCCTCAACTCGCCTTCGAACCCCTCGCCCCACACTACTATCTCAACCCTATCTTGGAGGCGGGAGTCCAACATTAACCCTGCAACTACGAAGCCCACGACTACTATCCTAGGCCCCCCTGTGAGGAACAGCTCAACTGTTCTCCACGAGGCCTCTCGCCTGAGTATGGAGTGTAGCTGGCTTATAAGGCCCCTACCCAGGACTACCCGCTCTAGAACGCACTCCACCCCCACCTTCCCGCAGAAGAACTTGATGCTGTTGAAGGCGTCCTCAACCCGGGCCCACGACTGCTTTTCCACCCACAAACCCACCATTACGAGCCTCTCAACGCCGCCATCCCTGGCTATCCTCTTCAAGATGAACTCTGGGGAGAAGCCTAGAGAGGCTAGTAGGGTCCTGCCCTTCAAACCCCCTCTCCACCCCGCCATAATGGTTGAAATGAATAAGCACTTTAAGATGGCTTAATGAGCAAGGGGGTAGGCCGGGAAGTGGTTACGAGGGTTGTTGCGGGCCCTCTAGAGGCTAACTCATACATCCTCCGAGGCGATGGGGGGTGCGTGGTAGTTGATCCTGGCGGCTGCGATGTTGCTAGGGTTCTCGAGGCTTGCGATAGAGCCTCAATCCTTATAACGCACGGCCATTTCGACCACGTAGCTGGGCTTAAATGCGTGCTCGAGTCTATTAATGTGGAGGAAGTCGTGGCTCATAGGCTTGTCGCCGAGGTTTACAGGGAGAGTTTGAGGCTTGCTAGCATGTGGGGTCTAGACGTTGAGGAAGCAAGTTTGAGCGTTACAAGGGCGTTGGAGGGCGATGAGGACCTGAGCCTTTACGGCTTTAAGGTTAAGGCTCTATATACCCCCGGCCACAGCCCGGACCATACTGTATACTACATCCCAAGCCTCAGCATACTCTTCTCGGGAGACCTCCTCTTCAAGGGCTCGATTGGGAGGTGGGACCTCCCTGGAGGTGATGCGAGTCTTTTAGAGGAGAGTCTTAAGAGGGTCTCCAGGCTCCCAGGCGATACTAGGGTGCTGCCGGGTCACGGTGATGATACTGTATTAGGGGTAGAGATGAGGGTTAACCCGCTACTGCAGCTAGCCTTAAAGGGGATGCTAGAGCACTACAGTACCTTCTAGGCGTTAATTAGCTCAGACCGTCTTAATGGTTGTTCCGGGGCTCTTTTGCATGCCAGCGCGGCTGTAAGGCTTGCAGTGTTACTCGGCTTAGTTAGCCTCCTAGCCGATACAGTGTATGAGGGGGGTAGGAGTGTTCAAGGGCCTTTGCTGGAGGTCCTAGAGGCGCCCGCCCTAGCTGCCGGCGCTATCGCTGTGGGCGAGGCTCTAGCCTACGCCTCCAGGCCCCTGGGAGCCCTACTGGCTCGGAGCCTAGGGGTTTGGCCCTCCATAGCTTTAGGCTACGCACTAAGCCTCACGTCCATACCACTTCTAGCCTTCGCCTCCACGTGGGAGTGGGTTGTAGCCCTCTACCTTGCTGAGAGGCTTGGTAAGGGCCTTAGAGCGCCGGGCCGGGATGCCGTGTTAGCGGGCTATGGGAGGGCTGTGGGGGCTACTGGGAGGCTATTCGCCCTCCATGAGGTCCTAGACCAGGTAGGCGCCCTAGCCGGGCCCCTGGCTGTGGCGGCCCTCATAGCAGGGTACGGGTGGAGGACCTCCCTCGCAGCACTCTCAATACCAGCCGCCGCCAGCCTAGCACTCCTAGCCTACGCCGCCCACAGCTACCCCCAGACCCCAGGTCCTACAAGGGAGGAGAAGGGCGGCTTTGGGGGTCTTGGGGTTTACAGCCTGTTACACCCCATAGCTGCGCCGCAGTGGAGCGTGGTTAGCCTAGCACTAGCCTATAGTATGGGGGCCGAGGCTGTAGCCCTAGTCTACGCCGCCGCTATGGGGCTAGACGCCCTGATAGCATGGGTAACGGGCGTCATGATAGATAAGGGCCGGGGACTCCACGCCCTTCTAATAGTCCCCCTAGGAGGTCTTATGGCTACGGCCGGAGCAGCCCTCTCACTCTCAGGCGCGCCCTGGCACCTCGCTGCTGTGCTAGCCGGGCTGGGCGTAGGAGCTGCCTATGGAGCCTTAGAGTCTGCGGGGAGAGCCTGGGTAGCCCTTGCGTGGGGTGGAGGTGTTGGGGGCTATGCAGTGTACGGCGCTCTCAGGGGAGTAGCCTTCGCAGTAAACGGTGCAATACTCGCTGGAGCCCTCAGCCTAGGCGCCTCAGCGCTCATAGCTGGGGGGCTAGCCCTCTCGCTAGCCTCTACAATAGCTGTAGTAGCGACCGTAGGCCGCCAGCGCCCTTACTAAAGGGTCGTGCTACGAAGCTACAGTAATAGTAGCCGCTGTGAGGGCTAGGATCCTCGCGAATGTAGCGTACTCCCAAGGGTCCCAGCCGAGTCCTCGAGGCACGCTTCTCGGACTATGCACTGCGATCAGCAGGGCTATCAAAGGCAGGCTAGCCCAAACGCCCAGAGACCTAGCCCACCCAGAGGGAGCCGCTAGTAGAACTCCTATCAACACCATATAGACTCCCGAAGCCTTAACCACCCTTGTACTAGCTAGCCCCGTCATCCTAGAGAGTCTAGACCGCATTATTGCTATGGGGACCTCAGGCCTAGCAACGTGTATATAACCGCAGATAAGCCAGTGAGCCGCAAGCAGCAGCGAAGCCAAGTAATCGCTAGGCAACCTAGGCACCCCCCGAGAAGTGAAAGCCGCCATACTTTGTGAGCGTTTATTGACTCACATTAAAGACGAGTAGACTCGGACCTCTAAATATTTGAGAGGTACACTATGACGAAATTTGTATAATGTTAGAGACACTAATTAAAAACCTGCGTCGGCTAGGCTCCTAACAGCTACCCGATACTAAATTGCAATTATATAACCCTAAACCTGCGGATCGAATAGCTACTAGGTCTACGGCGCCCTCCCCCTTTAGGCTTATTACATTTCAGGATAATATGCTTATATCGATGGGCACATAATCACTTAGGAAAGCTATATTGCTTGGCTATAGCATCCTATTAGCAGCCCCCTTTACAGTACCTCAGTAAACGCTCATATCCTCTATTAGTATTATGCCTACTCAGTTGCACATCATAACTTGTGTATGCGTGCTAGGGCCTTATGAGATTACTCAATCAACGCTTGTATAGACAATATTTTTATGATATATTATTCAATCAATGTTATTATAATTTTAAGTTGAATGTACGGATAGTTAAGTCGCTCTCTCTGTGGCATAACTTTCAACAACGACTCTAGCAGAATTACTTAGAAGCCAGAAACCTATGACCACTATTATAAGGCCTATGAAGCCTATGTATGGTATAAAGGATACTATTGTACCTACGGCTATTAGTAGGCCTGGGGTTGAGAAGCCGCTCCACTTGTTGTCTAAGTCTCTAACTCCAATCCCGAATAATATCTGGCCTATTATTAAGGCTATACCACCCAAGATTAAGGGTACGAGGCCGAGGGCTGCTAGTACTGCCAAGGGTGCGACGACTAAGGTTGTACCAGCACCCAATATAATTAATATTATGCCGACCAAGATCGCAATGAGGCCATAGTACATAGCTTTTGCACCCGTGTGCGCAAGGCCTCCAACCCCAGCTACCGCTACGATCTCGCTGATCGATACCATAATCCTCCTAACCCCTACAAAATAGACTATAAAGGCTACTAAGAGCAGAGCAAGACCCAACAACCCTACGAGGCCTGCTGACACTATTACGCCAGCTAGTCCTCCATAGCTCTCTCCCGCCCTTAACCCTCCTAAGAGGCCTCCGATGACCGCAGCGATTATTAAGAGCGCTGCAACTATTTCTAGAATCACAGAGTAGACTATGAACCTAGAGCCCTGTGAGAGAGTCCGAAGGGCCTCAGTAAGCCCCTTATCCGCCGCTTCCACTATCAAACCACCTGGTAGTGCAACAGAAGGTATTACAGTATAAAAATTTATTGTGCTATGAATAGTATCATTCCAGGCTTTGAGGAACATCTCAGCAGGTATATGCTTTAAGAATGCCACCCATTAATCAAGGATACTTAGAGGTCTATTGTAATCCTGAGTGTTAGTTACCGGGCTCTGTAAGGCTACCTTCCCTTATAAGGAGGGAACCCCCGTATCACTGGGGGTGCACGTTGGGGGCTGGGGTGGCTCTGCTGTGGCTGTGAGCTACGCTACGCTGAGGAGAGATGAGGAAGTATTGTCTATGCTAAGACCCTACGTTGCCGAGTGGCTTAAGAGGAAGTATGGAGGAAGGCTTACTGAGCCTCAGAGAGGCGCCATACCCCTAGTACTAGAGGGTAAGAACGTACTGATATCGAGCCCTACTGGCACTGGGAAGACCTTGGCAGCATTTCTAGGCATAATAAACGAACTCTTCAAGCTCGGAGAGGAAGGCTTGCTAGGTGATAGTGTCTATGCCGTATATGTGAGCCCGTTGAGGGCCCTTAACAACGATATTAAGAGGAACCTGCTGGAGCCTCTCAACGAGATCAAGGCTATAGCTGAGGAAATGGGATACAAGCTACCCGAGATTAGGGTTGCAGTTAGAACTAGCGATACGCCTCAAACCGAGAAGCAGAGAATGGTTAGGAGACCCCCCCACATACTGATAACCACGCCGGAGAGCATAGCTGTAGCTCTCGTAGCACCTAAGTTTAGGGAGAGGCTTACGAGTGTTAGATGGGTTATAGTAGACGAGATCCACGAGCTAGCGTCTAATAAGAGGGGCGCCCACTTAATGCTGAGTATCGAGAGGCTCGAGGAGCTTGTTAGGGAACATGGAGGAGGGCCTCTGCAGAGGATAGGTCTCTCAGCCACTATAGCCCCCTTAGAGGAGGTTGCAAGGTTCCTCGGAGGCTATGATGATAGCGGGAGGCCTAGGCCTGTAGAGGTAGTTGACGCTAGGTTCGCTAAGCCCATAGACATAAGGGTCTTGACGCCTAGGGTAGACTTGCTGCGGGCTCCGCCGGAGGAGGTTACCGAGGCTATATACAGGCTTGTAGTGGACCTCGTTAAGAGGTATAGGACTACGCTCATATTTACTAACACTAGAAGTGCTACCGAGAGGGTTGTCTATAAGCTTAAAAAGATGCTCTCGGAGGGGAAGGTCGCTTCGCCGGAGCAGATAGAGGCTCATCACTCTAGCCTCTCTAGGGATTTGAGGCTTGACGTGGAGGAGAGGCTTAAGAGGGGTGAGCTTAAGGTTGTCGTCTCAAGCACTAGCCTCGAGCTTGGAATTGATATAGGCTATATAGACTTGGTCGTCCTGCTAGGTAGCCCTAAGAGTGTTAGCAGGCTGCTACAGAGGGTGGGTAGGGCTGGTCACAGGCTCCACGAGGTTAGTAGGGGCCGGATAATAGTTGTTGATAGAGACGACCTTGTCGAGAACTCTGTTCTAGCTAAGAGCGCTATGGAGAGGTTTATAGACAAGGTTAGGATACCTAGGAAGCCCCTCGACGTGCTAGCCCAGCACCTAGTAGGCATGGCCGTCGAGAGGAAGTGGAGGGTTGAGGACGCCTTCAGAGTGGTACGTAGGTCCTACAACTTCAGGGATCTCAGCCTCGAGGAGTTCATGAGCGTGCTTAGATTCCTGGCTGGAAGGTACGGTCTCGAGGATGAGGGCGTCTACGGGAAGGTGTGGCTAGATGAGGAGGAAGGCATCTTCGGTAGGAAGAGGAAGGCAAGGATGATATACCAGCTAAACGTCGGGGTTATACCAGACGAGGTTAAGATTAGGGTTGTGACGGTCGATGGCAAGTACGTCGGCGATCTGGAAGAGGAATTCGTGGAGATACTGCAGCCTGGCGACATCTTCGTGCTGGGGGGTAGGACCTACAAGTTCCTCGCTAGCAGGGGTTTAGTGGTTATAGTTGAGAAGGTTGAGGGAGTGAGGCCTACAGTTCCTAGCTGGTTTAGCGAGATGCTTCCTCTAAGCTTCGACAGCGCCCTCAGGGTGGGGGAGTTTAGGAGGATGCTGTCTGAGATGGTAGCCTCGGGTAGGGTTCGTGAGGCCGAAGAGATGCTCGTGAGAGAGTATAGGCTTGAGCCTCACGCGGCGAGGATGGTGGTAGAGTATGTCTGGGAGCAGTTAGCCTACGCTGGCGTCGTCCCCGGCGATGACCTAGTGTTAATAGAGTACTTTAAAAGCGAGGATGAGAGGGGGGAGGAGGTGTGGGGTATAGTATTCCATACCCTCTATGGTAGGAGGGCTAACGATGCCCTGAGTAGAGCTTACGCTAGCGTGCTATCTAGCATGATAGGAGTTCCCGTTAGAGTGGCTGTAGGGGATAACGGCTTCATGCTCTCCATACCAGGTTATGTGAGGCTGGATAAGAGGCTTATAAGAGAGTTGCTACGAAGGGTTAGAAGCG
Organism: Aeropyrum sp.; assembly: GCA_015523465.1. Taxonomy (GTDB): domain Archaea; phylum Thermoproteota; class Thermoprotei_A; order Sulfolobales; family Acidilobaceae; genus Aeropyrum. The sequence goes on along the minus strand of WAKF01000046.1, from coordinate 7,216 downwards.
ACAACCTCAGGAAGATACTGGAGGATTCCGTAGCCTACACTGAGCTGATGAAGAGGAGGTTTAGGCACGTAGCCGAGAGGATGTTCGTCATATTGAGGAGGTATATGGGTCATGAGGTTAACCCTGAGAGGCTCCAGCTAAGCGCTCAAAGGCTTCTAGAGTTGATGCTAGATGAGTATCCTGACAGCCCAGTAGTTAGGGAGACCTTCAGAGAGATACTGGAGGATTATATGGATGTGAGGGCTGCTGAAAAAGTGTTAAAGTGGATCGAGCAGGGTTCCGTCAAGATAGAGATAAAGGGACCGCTCAAGTACCCCTCACCCTTCGCACACGGGATAGTAGTTAAGGGTTACAGTGACGTAGTGCTGATGGAGGATAAGAGGAGAATACTAGCACAGCTAAGGGAGAGAGTACTGGAGGTACTACGGGCTAAAGGACTCGCACTTCCCGAGGATAACGAAAGCTCCGATGCTAAGAATCTCATCAGCTCAAGCTCTACCCAGAGCTCACTCCCTTCACTGCAGCCGAGTGAGCGAGCCACATCTTCTCGAGTAGAAGCTTAGGCGGGGGCTCCATGAGGTGTCTTAGCCTGTAGGCTGCGTGGAGCGGCATTGAAGCCTTCATGCTCTCCTTGTAGCCACACACGCTACACTCCAGCTTATAAGTTATTTTGATTACTGGCTTGTCAACGCCCACGTCGCCCTCAAGCTCGTACTTAAACTCGGCTGTAGGGGCGCCGCAGTCGGGGCACAGCGATACACCCCTATATTCCCCCCTAACTACCCCCAAGGACAAACACCCTACATGGAATAAGTTGTGGTACCTCAAAAAGGGGAGGCGCCTCTAGGCGTCCCCTTGAGTGTTTAAACTGGCGTATCGTAGCTCTGGGGGGTTTCAAAGCGTTCATAGATAAAGTCTCTTCTAGCCCACCGTTATCTCCCGGTGGAAAGAGTTGTATGCTATGGTTAGGGTTAGGGATGTTATGAGAAGGCCGGCTACAGTCAGCCCTTCAACACGTATCATAGACGCTGTCAAGATCATGAACGAACAGGGGGCTAGTAGCGTGGTAGTTGTAGACGACTATGGGAGGCCTGTGGGGATCTTCACGGAGAGGGACCTTGTGAGGGTTGTGGCTGAGGGGGTTAGCTTGGAGAGCGAGGTGGGCAAGGTCATGACACCGAATCCGATAACTGTTAAGGTGGACGACCCACTATCTATAGCCCTCTCAAAGATGGCTGAGCATAGGATTAGGAACCTGCCTGTGGTTGACAGCGAGGGGAGGCTTGCAGGCCTTATAACAGCCAGGGATGTAACTGAAGTACTAAAGAGGTATAAGGAGGAAGTGGGGGAGATAGAGTAGGAGCTAGGCCTACCCCTAATAAGCTTCTAAATGGCACAGTCTTCCTCTTCCCCTCGCTTATGAAACACCTTATTATTATAGGCTACCGGCCGGTTACGGGTCTAGAGCGGTTCTGCCTAATAGTGGAGGCAGAGATACCTTAATAACTCCAGCCCTGACTACCCCTTTCCCGGGGCCTGCGGGGCCGTAGTCTAGCCTGGCTAGGATGCCAGCCTGGGGAGCGAGTCCCCAGCCCCGAGAGGGGGCGCCCGGATCGCTGGTGGTCCCGGGTTCAAATCCCGGCGGCCCCACCACAATCATCTCCTCCCGAGGGGGGTGGTGCGAGTGCTAAGGCGCTGGAGGACATTTAATTTCCACTTCCCAGATGGTAGGGGTGCTATGGGGGTGGCTGCGATAGTCGGCTTTATACTCAGCCCTTTGAGCTGGTGGAACGACGCGGTCGTTAATATACCTTTGAGTTTGGCTATGGGGGCACTGCTTAACAGTGTCTTTGGCGTCTCTTTCGACTTAGCCGTTGCCTTATCCTACCTTGTAAGCAACGTTGTAGGCATGATCCTATTCGTAGTAGGGGGTTATGGAGCTGTTAAGGGTAGGGTAGATGTGAAGGACCTAGTCCTGGGCGTCATATTCGCTGTCGTGTATACGGTAGCAGTCCTATACCTAGTCTAGGCTCCGTTCACGGCTTTCATGGCTATCCTTAGAGTCCTTGCTTTGCTTGGATGGCCCAGCCTCAGGCTTCCACGCGGGGTAGAGGCTCTCGGGCTGTTACTTGGGGAGTAGTATGCAGTTGGCCTCCTAAGGGTGTTGGCTTCCGCTAGGATCGCGGCTACCATCCTAACCTTTTCCTCGAAGCCGACGGAGGACCTTAGGGCTGGGAGTAGGCTAGGCTTACCTCCCTTCCAGTAGAGGCATGGTAGTAACTCGCCATTCCACGAAATCCTGAGTCTCTCGCATCCCTGACAGAATATGGGGTTCCCTGTAGGCTCTACTATGAAGACTTTGACACCGCTTGGTAGCACGTATACGGGCCTATTGTGTAGCCTCCCCCTTTCAACCCTCACAGCAAGGGCTTCAAGCTTACTCTTAATTTCCTCCAGGGGGCTCCTATAGCTTCCTACGACTTTAGCGCCTCTCCCCGCTGGGTGTAGCTCTATTACCTGTAGGTCTATCCCCATATCCTCAGCCATCTCCAGCATCCTCCAGAAGTCGGCTTCGTTCAACCCCCTTACAAGGACGAAGTTGATCTTAACACCAAGCCCCGCCTCGAGCGCAGCCTTAACCCCCTTAAGGGCCCGCTCTAGGAGGGGTCTACCCATTATTGCAGTGTAAGTCTTGAGCTGGAGGCCGTGTATCGATACATTAACCCTCTTAAGCCCTGCATCTGCAAGTTTGAAGGCATAAGCCTCTAGTAGGGTGCCGTTCGTGGTCATTGAGATCTCTCCCCTAGACCTTGCCAGGGCCTCGATAACCTCTACTATGTCTGGTCTGACTAGAGGCTCACCTCCCGTTATCTTATAGCTGGCTATACCAAGCCTCCTACCAGCTTCAGCTATAACCTCGTAGTCGCCTGGGGTTAGGAGTTCACCCCCCATCTTAAGGTAGGTACCAGGCCTTAAAGGGCCCCGGGAAGTGAGGCCCTCCATGTGGCAGAAGAAGCAGTCAAGGTTGCACTCAGGGGTTACTGAGAGGCGTAGGTCCTTCAGCGGCCTCCCGTAAGCGTCTACTAATACTGGTTTCACCCGCGCTGTAGCGCCCACAGGATACCCAACCCCACACACATCTATGAGCCTAGGTAGTGTTAAAGTATGGTATGTAGATAGGCATTAAATAGTGGAGGTTTAGGGGGGCTTGGTTCATGGAAGGCCCCTGGTTGCTGTTGTCCCGGTTTCCAGGGACCCTGTAAGCTTCGAGGCCGGGGTATCGTCCCTCTCAAGGGCCTACGAAGAGCTAGGCTTAGACTACGCCTTGGTACTACACTCGCCAGAGTCTAAGGAGGCCGCAGGCATTATGGCTGACGTGGCGAAGTTCCTACTCGGCCCTAACAGTGTTGAGGTTAAAGAGTGGGATTGGAGAGGGGAAGGCAACCCTGTAGACAGGCTATCAGAGATCATAGTGGATGGTGCTGAATCTCTAGTAGGCGGTGACTATAGCCTAGCGCTTCTAGTCTCCCCTGCAAGTAGGGTCCAAGCCTCCATAATGTCCCTCGTAGCCCTCTCACGGAGGCTTAGAAGGAAGGTTAAAGGTACTGTAGATGTGGTCCACGTCGACTTCTATTTCGGCCCTTGGACGGGCCTCGTCTACCCCTACGTCCCCGTCCCCTTGGAGCCCTTAAGGCTCCTACATCCAGAGTCAAAGCCCTCTCCCAGGGGTAAGAGCGCTGCATCCAAGATGCCTGAGCTTAAGCCTGTAGCTGGCAGTGATGGATGGACTTGTAACGGCGCCCAGGGACTTACAGCACTAAACCGCCTCCTAGGCAGGCTACCGCCGCTCAGGTGTACTATAGCTGAGACTGCTAGGAGGCTCAACCAGGCTTTATGGGATGTTTCGGGGGATGGCGAGAGCTATAGTATTACGTTGGTCGTAGACTATGAGCATGGCGGTTCTACTAAGATAACAGTTAATCCAAGCCAGGATGGATGGGTTTCCAAGCTTTCTTCAGCACTGGCTAGGAGCCTCTATAACGTGGTAGACCGGCTAGCAAGGGAGGAGGGTGTAGGCCGTTACACGCTACCCCTTGCAGCTTGGAGCGGGATCACCCCGCTCTTACCATACGGCGGTCGCCTCCAGGACCTCTGGGGGAAGCCTGTCATAGTCGATACTAATGCAATCTACAATGGAATCCACGTTTACGCCTGGTCTGGGCTGGAGGTCCTGCTTCCCGAGTGCGCCCTGGCGGAGGTTGAAAGGGGGTATGCCGAGGCTCTTAAAGAGCTACGAGCTGGAGTTAAGGGTAGGGTTAGGCTCCTAAGCCTCTCGACGGGGCTAGCATACCTAGCCTTCCTAGACCTAAAGGCTGCAGGCTCGAGAATAGTGCCGTCGCCACCGGGCCCCTGCGACACCTCAATACCCAAGATAGACCCTCTGCTACTAGAGGGCGCTCGGGTGGCTACTGGCGATTCGGGAGCTTACGAGTACTGGAGGGCGCATCCATCGTCTAAACATTATGGAAAACCGGTTAAGCTCTACTACGACCTCCACTCAACCACAGCCTCCACACACGTCTTCCCCAGCGAGAGGGATCGAATCTCGTACACCTTCTACGCCCTACACCAAGCAGCAATAGCTCTCTGCATACTCAAGGAGATCACTGGAAATGTGGACTACGAACTGGTGGTAGACGGTATAAAGGGCTCTCGGAAGGTGATAGTGCCTTGCAGGGGTTTGACGGAATCCTTGGGGTGGAGGTCCTAACCCTCAATCCTTTCTTTAGCGTGCACCACGTGCTCCTCCCCCGGGAACAAGCCCTTCCTAACCTCCTCGATATACTTTTTAACAGCCCCTAGTAGGACCTCCCTAGCGTTCACGTAGCGCTTAGCAAACGGTGGCGGGCTATCGCTGAGCCCCACCACGTCGTGGAATACTAGTATCTGGCCGTCACATACCCTACCACTCCCAATGCATATCGTGGGCACGCTTAGTCTCCTAGTCACCAGGCCTGCAGCCTCCTCTGACACGAACTCTAACACTAGAGAGTAGATTCCAGCCTGCTCTAGGTCCTCAGCCTCCCTCAGAAGCTCCCTAGCCTCTGAAGCCCTCCTAGCCTGGGGCCTGTAACCCCCAAGCCTGAGGTGCCTCTGAGGTGTGAGGCCGAGGTGGCCCATCACCGGGATTCCAGCGTTGACTATAGCCCTAACCCTGTCAGCGTACTCAGAGCCGCCCTCAAGCTTTACAGCCTCTGCTCCAGCCCTGGCAAGCGCTACCGCCGACTCGACGGCCTTCGAGGTGCTGGGCTCGTAGCTCCCGAAGGGCATGTCAGCCACCAGATGAGCTCTCCTAACCCCCCTTGCAACGGCAGCGGTATGCCTCACCATGTCGTCTAGAGTGGCTTGAAGTGTACTGGGGTGACCTAGCACAACCATAGCCAGGCTGTCGCCAACTAGTACTACGTCGATGCCGGCCTCATCTACGATCCTAGCTGTAGGATAATCATAGGCGGTTATAGCGACTATCCTCCCGCCCTTCATCCTAGCTATGTCCCGGGCCGTGAGCTTCCTCCGCAAGATTCCAACACCACCCTCTCAAGTGACTTTAGTAGAAGGTATAGGGTCTCGACTGTAGGAGCGCTAACACTAGCCCTTCCTGCAGCCCTGACTATGTAACCGTTAATCTCCTCGACCTCTGTTTTCCGGCACGAGCGTAGGTCCTGCAGCGTAGAAGATATGTTCCCCCTAGTAGCGTCTGCTACTCGCTTCAAGGCCTCGACAGGATCCTCGGGGAGGTTAATCCCAAGGGCCTTAGCGATTAATCCTACTTCCCTCGCAGCCCTAGATGCTACCTCCCAGGCTTCACCTACCTCTAGTACGACCCCATTTTCCCTGCCAAGCAGCGCGGCGAGGGGGTTTAGGGAAGCGTTTATAGAGGCCTTGAGCCACCTCCAAGGCTCTACGTCCTCTACGATGCTAACCCTAGCACCACCCCTCTGTAGGATCTCACCCACAGCCCTAGCCACATTTACCCCCCTACCACGATAGCCCCCTAAAACTAGCCTCCCTAACCCTCTAACTTCGGCCTCAACGTCATTAAGCCTTGTAACCCCGTACTCGACCACGATACCCGCAGCCTCGGCCCCATGCTTATAGGCTTCCTCTAAGCCCCCGAACCCGTTGCCAGCGACCAGCACGCCTTCAGATGCAACCCTAACAGCGGCCCCCACAGCCCTGGGAGCGTCGTAGGCCTTCGTAGCCACTATAGCAAACTTACACCTAACCCTCGGATCATCGCTAAAAACTATGGGGATTACAGGGGCGAAACCTTCAACAAGCCCCCTAACTCTAACCCCACGAGCCTCTGCTATAGCTCGAGCCTGCTCCCACCTCCTAACCACCCCTATCACAGGCTTGTTGGAACCCTTGTGTAGGAAGAGGGAAAGCAGCATGCCTACACTGCCTAAACCGAAGACGCAGAAACCCCCATTCAATTAATCCCTCACCCACCATTAGGAAGGGTGATCGTGTGGACTTCACCATCATTGCCAAATAGCGGTGTTCACCAATATATTCAACAATAGCGGCAGGCCCTTCCTCGCATCCCCGATAAGCTATAAAGCTAACTACTACCTATTCCTTCCCCCTGGTACATGCCGGTGTAGCCGCTAACAGGCCCCCACACCGGGGCTACTACGAGCTGGGCCACCCGGGCCCCCTTCTCGAGCTTCAGGCCCCCGGGGTTTAGGACTTGAAGTAACGCTTGCCCTCTACCCCTATAGCCGGGGTCCCATACCGCGCAGTAGAGTACCGCCCCCATCCTTAATAGGCTGCTGCGGGGGAAGCATAGGCCCACGTAGCCCCTGGGTATCGAGACTATCTCTTTAAACCTAATCCTGTAGTGTCCGGGCTCTAGCTCCCACCAGCCGCTGGCAGGCTCAAGTGGTTTACCTTGAGGTACGACCCTCTCGGAAACCCCCAGCACTCCCCTGCCATCGAGGACCTCTACCTCCCAGACACTGAGGTCTATGCCTGCAGGCTGCATTGCCTCCGGGTTGAGGGGCCTAGCTACTCCTAGCAAAGCTATATCTTCTCCCCTGAGGAACATCTCAGGCCGCCCCCACAATATACCGGGTAGGGGAAGCTATGAGGGGTGTGGGGCTGGCTTGGGGAGGGTCGTCTACGAGGCTTCTGAGTGCATCTGTAAGGCTGT
>WAKF01000045.1 GCA_015523465.1 Aeropyrum sp. | reverse complement strand
GTGGGGGAGCTTGGGCTGCCTGGGGAGGTTGCTGAGCTCGCGAGGAAGGTTGTAGAGGCTAGCCTTCGGGCTGAGAGGAGGCCTGGGCTACGGAAGGACCTACACGGCAAGAAGCCCGAGGCCGTTGCGGCGGCTGCAGTCTACCTAGCAGCAAGGCTCCTAGGCCGGGATGATGTCACCCAGAAGGCCGTAGCCGAGGTCGTCAAGCTCAGAGAGAGTAACGTTAGGAAGCATTACAGGTTCCTTATAGACAATGTGGCCATAGTAGTGTACGTCTAAAACCTCCTCTTCCTAGACTCTCTAACGTTTTTAAGCTCCCTAGCAACCTCCCTCAATACCTCAGTTTTAGCCTTCCCCCCAGACACTTTAACCTTGAACATCCTAGATTTAACCCACCAAACCCTAGGGTATCTTGCATCTCGGGACTCAAACTCAAACCCTAATCTAGCCAGTGCTTCCTCCACCTCCTCAGGCTTTGGCGAGGGGATGGCGTCATCTACAGAGACCTTCCTGCCGAGACGTCTACTCAGCTCTGCGTCGAAGTATTGGGGCCATATTATGATCTCCTTGGCGTCCCCCTTCAAAACTATTCAAGCCTCTTAGCCGGGGGACTGGAGTACGTTTACGCCTTCTCTGAGGGCTCTATGAGGACTGCATTAACTATCCCGTCTTGCCCGGGCCTAGATGTTACGAGCGCCTTACCTAAGGTTGTCTCGATTATAGTACCCTTCACTATTATGTTCCTCCTAGCATACTCCCTGTTTGCGGGCGTCTCAACCACCTTAAGTATCCTAGCCTTCTGCGCCTTGCCGGTCTTGGGGTCTGAGACTACGGCGTAAGCTACTCTCCTAGCCCTAACCTTATAGTTACCCCCTCTAGCCCTGACTAGAACTCTCTCTTCCCTTTCCTCGGGCGATAGTATAGCTGGGACAAAGGGTCTGCCGTAGGCGTACTTCCTCTTAACCTTATAGTACCAGTTTCTCTTACCTCCAGACGGCTTCTTATGGTCCCTCCACTGATATACACCCATAGCTCCCGCCCAGAGCCTCTTCTCGGGGTTCTGGAGGCCTTTAAGCTAACCCGCACTCAAGCTCAGCATCAACCTGTGCTGCCAGGTCCTCCACGCTAATTAAGCCTCTATAGCCTGCTATGAAGGGTACTAACGCCATTGCTATGGCTTGGACTGTGAGGTCGAGTCTTGTGATGAAACCCCTCGTGGCCACCCCTATAAAGCCTATCCCCTCTCCTAAAGGCACGTGCCTCTCAACCCCCGCAACCCTCTCAAGCTCGACCCCAACGATCATGGCCTCCACTACATGCTTCTCAAGCTCGAATGACGGGCTAAGTCCCACGCCAGCCCTACACCCCCTATCAACCACCACTGCCACCTGAGTCTCTAGGAATCCCGTTGACGATGGGAATTCTATAGGACCTGCCTCTACACCCACACCATAATCCGCTCCAGTTCCTCGTAGGGAGTCTACAGCCCTTCTAAGAGCCCCCAGTAGCACATTTCTAACTCCGGCCGGCTGAGGTCCTACCCCAGTCTCAACCCTAACACCGACTACCCTCGCATTCATGAACGCCTTGAAAACGATCTCTGCAGCCCTCACCTTCATAGGGTTAGAAGTGCCCACAGCAACTCTCACGATGCTCCCGCCCAAACCCTGAGCCCCCAACGCTCATTTGAAGGCCCGGGAAACTAGTTCTATGAGACCCGCCGCTCCAGCCCCTACTATAACGTACTGTAAGAACTTAGACTCTATGAGCCCCCTTATAATCGCCTCCGGGAGAGTTGACCCGGCCTCCCTTAGCAACGTTAGCTCCGTGCCTAGACTATAGAACGCTATAGCCGAGAAGCCGAGAACCGAGACTAGGGCTAGCTGCCTGCTTATGTCCACAGAGCCCCTCGCAGCCTCCACTATAATCTTTATGACTGCATAAACCGCTAAGCCCCCGAGAGTGAGCGGTATAGTATAAGCTAGAAGAGACTCCACCAAGCCCACTAGGCCCTCAGAAGTGTAAGAGTAATAGGCTATAACCAGGCCGCTAAGACTCATTATAGCCACGACTGCCATCCCCCCGATCTTTATGTGGGGCCTATCCCTCAGCTCCTCCACTATAGTGAGAGTAATGTTCCTTACTGTATCCTCGAGCCTCAATCCGTAGATGAGGAGGGCTAAGCCCACGATAAGGAGGGCGATCTTAAGGGCTAGAGATAGGAGGCCTATAAGTGATAAGAGGGAGAAGACAGTTAGCAGGAAGCCCGGGACCGCGAGGAAGTACACGGAGAGTCTGGGCTCTTCCCCCACCTTCTTGAGGTACCTTAGTATGAGCATGTAGTTAGACTCTATCCCAAGGTGTTGAGAAACTATAACCCTCTTAACGGCTGCTATAGGAGCTATCGATGCGAGTATCTGGCCGACCAGCAGCTCGTCCTCTCCGTCGCTTACAAGGTATATCTCTAGACCCTCCTTTCCGAGCTTCTCAGCTATAGCTTCGACTCTCTCCTTAACCCTCCTCTGAGCCTCCACACTACTATACGCATCGCCTCCGACAACCGCAACCTCCACGTAGTCATAACTTTTCGAGAGCCTATTGAATAGGCTGAGCCCTGCAAACATGGCATTGACGTCAGCGTCTTCAGGGTTTTCCAGAGCAAATCTTACTGCGGCTTGCATAACCCTCTCATAACCCACTATAACACTCTCGCCCAGAACCCTTCCAACATCATCGTCTAGGTCTACTATCAGCACTAGGGCCTTACTCTTTCCACTGCCTCCCGCTAGATACCCCTTTACGACTTCTACACTATTAGCAGCGGGAATCGTTTTTCCCCGTACTATCTACTCTAGAGGATAGAATGATAAATCCCTTTACAACATAAAAAGACCCTTTAAAGTTATCCTTATAACCCTTTCAGCATCCATTCCAACTCGGTTTTCAACTCCCTCTTATAATCCTTTATAATTTTCGTGTCCGAAGGGTCTAGGCCCCTAGCCTCTGCTAGGGCTATTGATGCCAGGCCTATGGCCTTCAGAAGCTTCATAGAGTTTGATAGCGTTGAAAACGGCGATTCCAGATCAACGCTTAATTCAAGCGCCTTAATACCATAAGACTTATAGACTTTTAACACAACATCCATAACAGTCTTACATGGTTCCCTTGAAGGCTTGAAGACTAATACTGGAGGATTAAGCCTCCCCATGAATGATACTATATCGTTATGAGCAGACTCAGGGTATACTTGAAGCTTCACGTGGACCTTACCATTTTCGGAGAACTCGCTCTTAGCCCTAACTCCTAGCGCTTCTGTTAAAGTGCACGTATCAACTACAACCAGCTCGTTCCCTTTAAGGTGTGAGACTATCCTAGCAGCTACGTCTTCACCTCCCTCAAGCTCCTTAGCTGCCAGAGCTACATCGTTATCTTTTAAGCCCAGTCTCGAACCCACCACGCCTATAAGCGCTCCCACCATGTAAGCGAAAGCCGCCCTTGGTGGAATCCCTTCTGGTATCTTTATGTGAGCCCACCCTCGTGACGATGAAATCCTGCTCAACCTTCCCCCCGAGGACATAGTTACAACTGAGTAGGCATGGCCCGCCAGGTTAGCAACACAGGTTAGAGTTTCTAGGGTGTCACCTGAATAGCTTATGCCTAGTAGTAGCGTTCTTTTAGATGGAGTGAATGGAGGGCTGAAGTCCTTGATTACGGTGACTGGAGGCCCTCCCCAGAGCCTTGCCATCATGGATGCGAAGTCTCCGACAGCGGCGCTCCCTCCCATTCCACAGACTACTATATAGTCAACATCTTCAGCTAAGTGAGATAGGTGGGATGCACCTTCATAGCCCTTCCTAAGAGAATCGGGCCACCTCTCATAGAACTCCCTCAAACGTCTCACCCCCTAGGCTGGCATAGTAATGGGGTTCTCAAGGGTTGACACCCTGCCAGAGGCCCTTATCCCCTCTCTATATGGCTTAGGTAGGGTAAATGCATGTATAAGGCTATCGTAGTCTAGGAATTTCAACTCAACTCCGCTTAGGAGCTTCCCATACCTTTCCTCGAAGATCCTGCGATCCATGAGTACATTGGGGCTTTCACCTTTAGAAGCTATAGCGAAGCCCCAGTAACTGTCAAAGCTTGGTACGTAGACGCCGTAGCTTGCTACCATGCCCTCTCCAAACACTGATTCTAAGGTCTTTCGTATGGAGGCGTGGACTTCTATTGTATAACTTATACTTGTGGCTTGGGTAACGAATACTCCACCGCTAGTTAATATGTTCTTAACCTTCTCGTAAAACTCCCTTGTGTAGAGTTTTGTAGCCGGGCCTCCAGGCTCCGGGTCTACTAAGTCTGCTATTACTACGTCGAACCTCTCTCCCTCGCTAAGAGCTTTCTCAACGTAGTCCCAGGCGTCGCTTATAACAAGCTTAGCCCTGGGATCGTCAAAAGCCCCCTGATGCCACTCTTTCAAGTATTTCTTAGCTACTTCAACCATAACTTCGTCAATGTCTACCATAACAGCCTCATTAACAGTCTTGTAGCGTAGGGCCTCCCTGAGAGTCGCTCCTTCACCGCCACCCAGTATCAAGACCCTCCTAGGCTCCCCGTGTAGAAGCATTGCTGGGTGCACGAGGGCCTCATGGTATACGTGCTCGTCGAGCATGCTAGACTGAGTCTTACCGTCGATCACTAGGACCTTACCCTCACCGTCAACCTCGACTACAGCTATATCCTGAAACTTGCTCCTAGCCTGGTATATAACCCTCTTAACCCACTTCAAAGTAGCCCTGGAGGGGGTCATCCACTCTATGAACCAGCTCCACCTGGAGAAGAACTGGGGGTCCCCGCTCAATAGTAGGCACCACACCATAATGCCCCTGCTAGCACTCAAAGCTGTTACCAAACCATAGACACCAGGGGGCCTTTCGTGGCGGTTAAGCTGGCAGTTTTTGACCTAGACGGCACGCTTACTGTAGCTCACGGCGACGTTAGGTTGAGCTGTTGCGCTGTCAGGCTTGTAAGAGCCCTAGAGTCCTCGGGAGTTAAGGTTTCTATAGTGACTGGTAACAGCCTGCCAGTAGCCCTTGGCATCGCCAGGTACCTGGGGGCTAGCGGGCCTGTGGCGGCTGAGAATGGCTGTGTTGTTGGCAGGGGAGAATGGGTGCTACACCTATGTGAGGGTAGGGTTCCTAGGGAACTGGTAGACGAGGTTCTCAAACTAGGATTCCGTGAGTCGTGGCAGAATAGCTACCGTTTCCACGAGGTAGCGCTCATACCCGAGGATAGGAGCCTCGACAAGGTTGCGAGGGCTTCGGAGATCGCGAGGTCTAGAGGTTTTAATGCAGTATGGACAGGCTACGCCCTACACATACAACCTCCGGGCGGGGGCAAGTTAGCGGGGCTGCTCAAGGTCATGGAGGTATCTGGTGTTGGAAGGGAAGAGGTCCTGGTTGTAGGTGATGGTGATAATGACGTTGAGATGATGAGCTATGCAGCCTTTTCGGGAGCCCCGGGAGATGCTAGCCCTGCAGCCAAAGCCGCCGCTCTATACGTAGCCAAGCTACCTGGAGCGCTAGGAGCTGCTGAGGCTGTTGAGAGGATTCTCGGTGTGAGAGTTAAGTGCTCTTAGCCCACTCAACGAACTCCCTCACGGACTCCTCCAGCGGAGTCCACTCAAAGTCTTTCAAGACCCTACTATCAAATATGTAACCCGCATCCAGCCCCTCCCACATCGCTGCAAGGCTCGTTGAGGGAGGCGCTAGAGGGCCCGTTAGCGTGATTATAGTCCCTATAGGAACTCCAGTACACTCCCTGCCATTCCTCACCATTTTACACAGCATCCCGTACATCTCACCTAGTGTGGGGTGGTGTGGTGCTAGGTGTACCCAAGCTCCATCTAAGAGCCCCTCAAACGCTCTTAAAGCTACCCTGGCTACGTCCCTTGCAGGAACGACATTCAGCCTAAACCCGGCTGAGGGGTAGAGAGAGAGGGACGCCATAGCCTTGGATAGCCTCCACTCAATATGATATCCCCATGCACCCACTAGGAGGCCCGGCCTCAGGATACACCACTTACCTCCTAGGTCCTGGGAGCGGTTTTTCAGAAGCCTCTCCCCTTCGGCCTTCGTCCTAGAGTGGTAGGACCTATAATCTCTCTCTCCCGTTAGGTGCTCATCTTCTTCTACAACCCTGGAACCCCGTGAGAGCCCCCGAACCCTGCCATAGGCTAGTATACTGCTAATGTAGACTACTCTAGAGCCCAGGCTAGAGGCAGCGTCGATCACTCTCGAGAGGAGTCCTACGTGGGCCTCCCACTGGCTCCTATAGCTTCCCGAGATCTTTCCTGCAACGTGGACATAAACATCCCCGCCCAAATCCTCAAGGAAAACCTTAGTCAGACGATCCTCGGCAAACCTAACCTTAACTCCCATACTCTCCATCTCCTTCATTAACCTCCTCCTAATACCCCGAACGCTAGCCCTCCTACCTGCAACCACAACTTCGCAACACTCTATAGCCTCAGATGCTAAGTGGTAACCCAGAAAGCCCAAGCCCCCCACAAGCACTACCCTCAAGCTTTCACCCCCAGACATACACTTTGTATAGGCGGAGGCGGGATGAAGAGTAGCTAACCGAGGCTAGCCCACGCAGGCGATGGCCTTGGGCTCTCGCCAGACCGCCGTAGAAGGTATTGCATGCTTTTCTCTCAAACACGTTAAGCTAATCTTATCCATAACGCCAATCCCATTACATTTGAGGCTCGAGATAGAGTGCCCCCGAAGAGGCAAGTTTATGGTTAAATACCAGAAACCCCTTAGATAACGTGTCAAGCCGCCTTCACCCCTATTCTCTCTTAGCTAGCTTAGCTATCCTTACAACCCCCTGCCTCTCCTTCACCACCCTGAGCACGAATATGGTCTCTACGTCGCTCACCCCTTCGAGAGATGATATTTCATCTATAGCCTTAGCAGCTTCCTCTAGGCTTGGAGCGGCTAGAAACGCTATCAAGTTATGCGACCCCGTGACCTCATATGCCTCTATAACTTGAGGCCGGTCTAGCAGAGACTCCACTACCCTTCCAGCCATACCTGGAACCGTCTTTATCCTCACTATAGCCCTAGCCTTGATTCCAAGCCTGTCCATGTCAAGCTTTACTGTGTACCCTTTAATAACCCCTAGTTCCTGTAGCTTCCTAACCCTCAAGTAGACTGTAGCCTCGCTAACGCCCAGCTTCTGTGCTAGCTGCCTCCAGGGTATCCTAGCGTCAGCCTCCAAAACCTCAAGTATCTCTAAGTCCCTCTCGTCTACGTGTCCCTCCCTAACAGTCACAGCCTACCAACTCCCCTCTACGCTCTACCGAGGCTTGAAAGGTATTTTAGCAGCCTGGCAGCTAGGTGAGCTACGCCACGAGATCTAGCCAACTCTACCGCCAGCACCCTATAATTCATCCTGCCCAGCGCTATCTCCGCATGAGCCCTAGGGGTTAGTGACTTGAGCAGCCATGCCCTCTCACCCGGCGAGAGGCTTTTAGCATACTCTAGTATCCTCCTCTGTATCGCAACAGCCCTAGCAACCCAGCTCTCCGAGAGGGCTTTCAGGGGATCCCTATTTTCTGCTATAGCCCTCGCGGCTATGTAACCCGAGATCATTGAAGGCCTTATCCCCTCACCGGTTAACGGTAATACGAAGCCCGCAGCCTCCCCAGCCTTCACCAGCCCGCCAGCATAGCCTAGATCCAAACCCCCCACAGCTATCCTAGCACCCTCTATCCTAAGCCTCCTAGCATCCCTCAGGTCCTCCCGCGATCTCAGGAACCTCTCGAGCCTAGCCCTCAGCCTGCCAAAGTCCTCGAACCCGCCTACACCAACCTCAACCTCACCCTCCCCGTGAGGGAAGACGTAGTAGTAGCCTAAGAGTTCCGTGTCGAAATATATTTCTAGAGTGTCTGAATCCGAGTATCTTCTAGACTCTAGTATCCACTGGATAGCGCCTATCCTCTCCCCGCTATAATACATGTGTCCTCCAGCGAAGATCCCCTTGCTAATTTTGATGTACCCTTCCCCGGGCTTCCTTACAACCCCCCGGTTAACGTCGAACCTAGACCTATACCTCACCTCGCCCCCACTAGAGGTTATTATAGCTTCTAGCATCATCCCTTTATCAACTATGTATCCCTCAAACACGTTCCTTAACTCGAAGAGGAACTCGCCATTAACGTACATGACTGCTGACTTGATCTTATTGAGTATCGCCTCCCTAGGTATGTCTATGAAGTCCAAGTCGCCCACTACAGGTATGCCCCTGCCACACGGTTTAGCAGCAAGTTTTTCATGCGCCTCGTAGACTACAGGCCTGAAGCCGGCCCTGGAGGCGGCGACTGCTGCTCCAGCCCCTGCAGGACCTCCACCGACGATATAAAATTCCTCTCCACCCAAACTCTACGCACCAAAGCTTTAAAAAGAGGGAGTTTGAAGGGTTATTCTTCACCCTGTATTCCAATGGCTATTCCCATAAGAGTGAGTATTAGGTCGATTACATCCCTAGACGATATTATCCCTACCGGCTTGCCCTCCTCATCAACCACTGGTAGATGCCTTACGTTAGCCTCCCTCATCTTCCTTAT
Organism: Aeropyrum sp.; assembly: GCA_015523465.1. GTDB lineage: Archaea > Thermoproteota > Thermoprotei_A > Sulfolobales > Acidilobaceae > Aeropyrum. Next base: position 15,585 of record WAKF01000045.1, on the reverse strand, counting down.
CACAGTAAATATGCTGTCGTCGGGCTTCACGGTTATAGGGTTCTCGCTCATTATCTCGTAGACCCTGTGCTCCCTAGTGTCCCATGCCTCACTACATGCGAATACTAGGTCTCTCTCAGTAACTATACCCCTCAACTTTCCTTCATCGTCGACTACAAGCACGCTGCCAACCCTTCTATTCCACATGATCCGTGCTGCCTCAGCTATAGTTGTATCCGGAGTCACTTTTATAAGGTCCATTACCATTATATCCTCGGCCCTTAAGGGGACTTTCCTTCTACGCCTCAGAAACACCATAGCCACCACCAGCACCTCAAACCCGTAGGTCCTACACCAGTTATGATCACTTGCGTTTCAGACTTCTTAGGAACCGAAGTAGGCTAGTATAGTCTTCATCGCCCCAGCCGGAATACACCATTAACTCGTAAGCCTCCGCTACCTTATCTGAGAGTAGTGGCAGAGCCCCAGCACCCCTAGCAGCCTCCGATACATATCTAGCATCTTTAGCCGCTAACTTAGCCCTGAAAGTAGTGTCCACCTTATCAGCCGTTACTCTCTCGAAAAACCTGGATGCTACTCCCGACAGGAACGTGGATTCGAGCACCTTCTTGAACAGATCCCTGTCTATGCCATACGCTTCAACTATGCCGAGAGACTCGACCAGAGATACAAGCCCTGCTAGAAGCATGTTGTTGAAGGCTAGTTTAAGGGCTGCAGCCTTCCCGTACTCTTCGCCTACCTTGAACACCTTAGATGCTATAGCATTAACCACCTCCATACCCTTATCAACACACTCCTTAGGGCCTCCAACCAAAGCTATGGCCTCGCCTTTCTCAACAACCCTGGGACCCCCTATTAAAGGGGCTTCCACCACGCATGCACCAACACTTTTAAGGTATAATGCTATCTCGTCAATTGCCCTCGGGGTCACAGTAGACATGTTAATGAATATGAGGCCCTCAGACCAGCCAAGGGTCCCTGCAACCCTAAGCAGAGCCTTATCATCAGCCACCAAGGCTATAGCATATTTAGCGTAACCTGCAGCCTCGGCAGGGCTAGTGAAAGCCTTTGCACCTAACTCGGAAGCCAGCTTCTTAGCCTTCTCAAAGGTCCTATCCCACAGTAGGACCTCAAACCCCTTGTCCTTAAGCCTCTTAGCCGCCGCTGAGCCCATCAAGCCAGTGCCAAAAACGGCCACCTTAGCCGGCATCTATAGACACCATAGGAGAGGTAGGTGACACACGCTATTAACAAGGAGGGTCGCCGCCATCCCCTCTCTTCATCCCCCATGAGTAGGGTCTAGATCGCCAGCTCACCCAACGCTCATCCCGGCTAAAACCATAAACTCTAAGGCCTATTTGAACTCGTCCCTCACCCACATCTTTAGGCTCTCCCTCCGCCTAATCTCTCTAAGAAGCCTCTCCAAGTGCCTGTAGACCGTGCTGTGCATCCTACCCTCAGCTAGCATCTCCACAGCCTGCTTAGCCGCCATAGCCCTCTCATAGTCGCCTATTATAGCTACGTGGTACTCACCGACGTGTATGTACGTCCCCGTCATCTCCTCAATAGTCCTCCTAGCCCTACCTCCCTCGCCTATAATCCTCCCCTTGATCCTTTTGAGGTGGTTGGGGCTATCCCCCACTATCTGCTTCAAGTCAACTACTACTAACACCTGGTCCTCGCCTAGAAGCCTCATAGCCTTCTCCGGGGGAAACCCTAGTGCTATGGCCTTCACTATATCAGCGGCTTTCATAAGATTTACTGGGGGCACATTGTCAGCCTCAGGCTCTATTATTATCACGCCGTTCTCGCTATCAACAGTCATTACCGTGCCAGTAGCCCTCATTATCTCTAGCTTAACCTTACCCTGAGGTCCTATAACAGCCCCTATCCTCTCCGGGGGCACCTTAACGTAGATTCGAGGTCTAGCCTGCAAGGCTTACACCCTCAAGCAGGACCTAAGCTTCCCTAGAAGCTCTTCCCTACTAACGCCTAAATCTATCCTCTCACTGAAATACCTATAAACGTTGACTACATCCCTCTCAAGGAACTCTAGGGCGTACGGGTGATCGTGAGTTACCGCCTGGGAAACGTCGATTATCCAGGGTTTATCCTTCCAAACCATTATGTTGTACTCGCTCAGATCTGCATGAATAAGCCCAGCCTTACATACTACGAGCTCCATCTGGGCTACTAGGTCCTCAAACAAGCTTGACAAGTAGTCTGGGCCTAGCTCATCCCCCACCTCTGCTAGCAGAGGGGCCCTATACCCATTCTCCCCCAGGAACTCCATAACGATTATGTTAGCCTGGTATGCTATAGGTCTCGGAACCCTAACCCCAGCCTCCCACATCCTCTTAAGATTCCTATACTCCTTCCGAGCCCACTCGTATATCAGCCTCCTAAAGTTGCCTGACGGTATATCCTCGAACCTAGGATCGCCTACAATATACTTCTTTATACTCTTCCTAAACTCTGCAGTTGCTGACAGGTAGATCTTGACGGCTAGGTCCTCACCGTCACGCGACTTTGCCCAGTAGACTCTAGCCTCCTTACCACTACTAATAACCCCCTTAAGCTCCCATATCACACCCTTCCTGTAGAGCCTGTATACATGGTCTATAGTTAACGAGTCAAATACCTCCTCCACAGTCTTAAACAAGTCTCTATCTTTAACCCTCTCAGCCTCCTCCCTCTCCCTCTTAAACCACCTCGCCCTAACCCTCCTTCTCAAACCTACTCTTCCACCTCCTCTAGCATCTCAGCCGGTATCAGCCCCATCTCCACGAGCTTCCTCACCTCATCCTTCATGTACCTGTAAACTACCTCGCCCTTCATGTCCCTAGTGCCCCAGGGGAGGAAGAGTATCACGTCTCCCTCCCTGATCCAGACCCTCCTCCTCATCTTCCCCGGTATCCTAGCCATGTATGTGTTACCGTCCTGGCAGAGCGCTTCTAAGTAGCCGGCCCCCACTATCCTTTGGACTATACAGATTATCGTGCCTTCGTCCTCGTTGGGCAGGGGTATCTCTCCCTTACCCTCCTCACGTGACCCTCTAGTCACTGCTCCCCCCCACTATCAAGACTTCTGACAACATAGATTTTATCGCCTACCCGGTAAGCCATATAAACCTTCCCAGGCTTCATGCTCTCCACGTACACCCTAACCCTACCCGAAGGAACCTCCACAACCTCTCGGTAGTCGCTGTCGGCGTCTAGGAATACAGTTGTAGGGCCTTCCATGCTTAGTAGCATTAGCCTCCTAACGTCGCTTCCAGCCTCCTCCAATGGTATAACCTTGACGTCTCTCCGGGAGGTCCTACCCCCTAGCCTGACGACCCTCTCTACACCTTTTTCCAGGTCTATCACTAGTATGCCTTGCCTCGTTGACGATAGGTATATATACTTTCTACCCTCAACAACCACTAGGTCGCCGGGCTCAGCCTCGAGCACTCTAAGGGATATCGTGAGACGTCCCTTCCTCTTCCCCGATGGCCTCCTACCCACGAGTTTGTATGATTCTATCACGTCTCCGGGGAAGAGGCTTCTCAGCTTGCCAGCTATGATCCTTGCTGCCTGCTGGTCTGTAAGGTACAAGTCTAGGCCTCCATCGCTCTCTTCAACCCTCACAAGGTATTTTTCAAGCCCCCTCGAGACCCTACTTAAAGCCCTCTTAACTTCTTCCAGCGTCTCCGAGCTCAGCCTTCCAGCGTAGCCCCTAATCTTAACCTCGGCCTGATAGCCCCTACCGCCCATCCTGGCTGCGCAGTGGGGGCATAGGCCTGCTGAGGCCTCAACCCTAACCACAGCCCTCTCGCCCACTTCAACCCTACCGCCGGCCCCAACCCCCCTCAAATCGACATGAACCTCGTATACCCCCGGTCCTGTAAAGGGCTTTGTAATGCTTACACCATCTATCCAAGCCTCCTCCAAATGCTCTGTGGGCTTGAGCCTGCTAGTAAGGTAGATCTTAAGGTACTCGGTCATAGTCTCCTCGACGCTCTCCAGCCCCTCATTCCAGCCCCCTTGATACCTGTAGGCCCCACACCCCGTGCAATATACGAACTTGACTGTAGAGGGTAGCCTAGCAACTCCATACCTCTCAGCATAGCACTTGGGGCATAAGCCTCCAAGCCCCGAGCCCTCTATAGGCGTCCCGCATAGGATGCAGGTCCTACCCCTCAACGTCCTCGCCCTCTCCAACCTCCCTCCTAGCCGCATCTTGGGCTCTCACGATCCTTCTCACCACGTCGGGTGGCAAGGCTAGGTCCTCCCTTCTAATCTTGACGGGCCCCAAGACCACCATCCCCACCCCATCCTTAATATCGACTCTATGCACCCTTAGGTCGTGGGGAGTCTGCCTCATCTTCTCCACCAGCAGATATCTCCTCAGCTCCCCCCCTACAACAGCTCTCCTAAACCTGACTATCCCGTCAGCCACGTGCTCTAGGCCCCAGCCAAACGCGAAGGACGAGGTTATAGCGTACTGGCTCACCAACAAAGCAGTAAAGTCCCACCGATAGAGGACCCTCTTAACCATATAACTATACTTCCTAGCCATAGCAGGCTTATCAAGCCAGAACGCACTCATACTATCCACAACAAGCCGAGCCCTACCATAGCCCAGCCTCCTCTTAGCCTCTATAACCTTCTTAACCATCTCTTCAACACCAACCTCCTCGAGGCTCCACTCGTCTCCCTTACTCTTCATCAACGCATCTATAATTATCATCCTCCCCTCGTCTACTGCGGAGGCGAAGTCCATCCCGAACATCTCGGCCTGCCTTATAATACTCTCCCTACTCTCCTCCGTAGTCACATATATGACCTTATCGCCCTCCACCACGCCCTGCCAGGCGAAGTGTAGGCTGAATACCGTCTTCCCCGTGCCGGGCTCACCTACAACTGCTACGAAGAACCCTCGAGGTATACCCCCTGCTACCAGCCTATCAAACCCTTTAACCCCCGTCTTAAGCCTCTCGATCAACACCATGCCCCGGCAGCGCCCGTAAAGAGAGAATTGAAGGTAAGCGCTATTAAACCCGGGCGCCCGGAACACGCTATAGGGCCCGTGTGAAGCAAGTCGTGCCCTGGAGGAGGGGCACCGATGACTGGCTCTGGGGTAAGCGACGGGCCTCTTCGGATACTATTAAAGATCTGTTGTACTAAGATATCTTGTTAAACCTTAATCAAACTTCTAGCCACGACTTCAAGACCTCTATGTCTTTCCGGTATTAACGTGTGATCTAGCTTTACAGCGTCTCTGGAAGTGGTAACTACTTAATACTCTGCAATATATATTAATTTCTAGAAGTGGTGAGGTTCATGGCGGCCGAGGAGGCTAGAGCAGTTAGGATAAGGCTTGTGGGGCGTAGGTGGAAACTCTCATTCCTAGAAGACTTAGCCCGAACCCTCAAGGAGATCTATGGAGAGGATACTACAGTCAGGGTCAACAGCTTCCTAGTCCAGAACGCCCGCCTCCCCATCCTAGACTTCGACGTGATATATTCCGGCGATGATTCAAAGTTGGACGAGGCTAGGAGGGCTGTAGAGGACGTGTTAAGGAATCACGGTTACCCGCTGGGTAGGCTGTTAACTGTTAAGGAGGTCACTGTTAGGCTAGGACCTGCAGAGACTGCTGCGGGCGAGGGAGGACAAGAAGCCGCTTGATTAATGTCAACCCGTTTACTAACTTAAAATTTTAATTGTGGGTTGGGGGTTTATGTTCGCCGTCTCTGCGGCTTTCTGGTATTCAGGGGGGTTTAAACTGGATGGATTGAAGGGGTTACTTACCAGCTCTTATTAGAGCCGAAGAGTACCTGGGCTACGTGGCAGGTGGCTCTGGCATGGTGTCCTTCCAGAGGTACGAGCTACCCCCTCTACCCTACAACTACGACGCGCTGGAACCCTACATTATAAAGGATATTATGGAGCTACACCACAAGAAACATCATAACAGTTACGTGGTAGGGGCTAACGCGGCCCTGGAGAAGCTGGAGAAGCACCTTAAGGGTGAAATCCAGATAGACGTTAGGGCTGTTATGAGGGACTTCAGCTTCAACTACGCAGGCCACATAATGCACACCATATTCTGGCCTAACATGGCCCCCCCAGGTAAGGGTGGCGGAACCCCTGGAGGCAGGGTTGCAGACCTCATTGACAAGCAGTTCGGTGGCTTCGAGAAGTTCAAGGCTCTATTCAGCCAGGCGGCCAAGACTGTGGAGGGCGTTGGGTGGGCCGTCCTCGCTGTCGACCCTATAACCAGCGAGCTCAGGATTCTGCAGGTTGAGAAGCACAACCTCCTCATGACGGCAGGGCTCGTGCCAATCCTGGTCATAGACGTGTGGGAGCACGCATACTACCTACAGTACAAGAATGACAGGGCTAGCTACGTTGAGAACTGGTGGAACGTTGTCAACTGGAGCGACGTCGAGAGGCGGCTTGAGAAGGCTTTGAACAACGCCAAGCCAATGTACTTCCCCTAGCCTCCAGATCTCTTTTTGACAGCCCTCGAGGCTAGAAAGTCTAGTAGGACCTCCCGGGCCCCCTCACCTATATCAACCACCCTAGCGTCCCTCTGCATCCTCTCAGCCTCACCCCACATCTCAAGACCCCTACCACCCATAACCTGTATCGCCAGCCATGCAGCCTCCCGGGCTAGCTCGCCAGCCAGGACCTTAGCAGCGGCTGCCTCCTCAGGGTCTACCTTCTCTCCGGAGGAAGCCTTGTAGACTAGGGCCTCCAGCGCTCTAGCTCTAGCTTCCAAGCCTGCTATCATCCACCTGAGGCCCTGGTAGTCTATGAGCTTCCTACCGAAGATCGTCTTCCCACTGGCAACTTGCACTGCCAGGTCTAGGGCCCTATCTACTATGCCAAGCGCTATGGAAGCGTAGCCCAGCCTGCCAACGTTAATATAGCGTAGGACCTCCCTTACACCGTCGACCCCCGGAGGCGTAACCCTCTCACACCTTGCCCCGAGGTACCTTACAGCTCCTACTCCAGATCCCCTGAAGCCCGAGAGGTTTAGAGGGTCCACCATTATCTCCCCGCTTCTCGGGCATAGGAACAGTGCGGCCACATCATCAGCTCTAGCCAGGACTACAAAGGTGTCTGCGTAGAGGGCGTTACTGGTGAATAGCTTAGACCCCTCAACAACGTATACGTCACCTACCCTCACAGCCGTAGTGGCTAGGTTACCCCTAACATCAGTCCCCCCTCCAGGCTCGGTAATGCTCAGTGCATAGAGCCCCCTACCCCCACCAAGCGCTAGGTAAGAGGATCCATGCACTAGTATCACGTGGGCGTAGCCCCTGCTAGAGTAGGCCGCAGCCCTCACATACTCCATAAGGCACCTGACACTACCGGGCTCGAAGACCCCCAGCTCCCACCCCCGCTTAAGCAGGCCCGAGGGGACAAGGTTGGCCTCGTCAATCTCCCTAGCCCTCCCCAGTAGCTCTCCCCTCAGAAACTCGAGTGCCCCGCTTCCCAGACACTCAAACCCCAACACTCAGCCACCAGTAAAGAGGCCTTCTTACACTACGCAATTATTTACTCCTTCCGCCCCCAGTATATACTAGCCTGGATGCGGGGGTGCCCGAGCCAGGCCAAAGGGGGCGGGCTTAAGACCCGTTGGCGTAGGCCTGCGTGGGTTCAAATCCCACCCCCCGCACCACTTGCTCCAACCCTTCAGCTTAGAATCAATTATAAACTAAACCTCATGCGTAGTCTACAACTACACCACTATTAAAACGTGAAGAAGCCCTTAGAACCTGCAGCGACGCGCTAGCGGTAATTAAGCAAGACTAGGCTACATTATATGATTTAGCTAGGTCGTCAAAACTTGTTTAATGAGCTATATGAGGCTACGATCTCAACAGTTCTAACTTCCTGTAGACTTTGACAATGCAGGGTGCTCCAATCAATGGCGTGTTACACGGTGGGGTCGTGCACTAGATAGCCTCTGTGAGAGCCTGGGATACTAGGGCCTCAAGCCTGGGTCCCGGGACGTTACATGATCTTGGAAGTTACACTTCTACCTATAACCATGAATATGACGGTGAGGACGGTAAGGACCACTTTATTTCAGCACCAACTACTATCTCCGGGTACAAGCTGATAGCGATTTCTCTAAGCTTTCAAGAACCTCATCTATACTGCTACTATCTTTCCTACTCATTTTAGCTCCTCTAAGAGTTTCTTCAGCTTGTCCTCCCGGTCGAGCAGGTAATCGAGGCGAGTAAGATCCTCAAAGACCTCAGTCTCCTCTAGCTCCCCCCGCCTAATCTTCTCATCTAACTCTTCAATGCTCGATACACCGTATCGAGCCATAATCAGCTTTGACTCCAGCCTAACGCGCCTGAGCTCAGACAAAACATATTGCCGTAGTACCTCCCTCTCCAGAAGCTCCTCTTCAACTCCAAATATTTTAGATACCCTCCTATATAACGGGCTAGTCAATCCCAAACCCCGTCAACTCTATACCTTAAGATGTAGCCCTCATAATCCTAACTCTGAAATCTGAAACTCAAAATTCCCTAGCACCCGCGCACCGCCACACTTCTCACATAGCAGACTCTCATTAGTAAAAATACTATCACACTTAATCTTGCTAACTTAACAGTTATAGTTTACCTGGTGGAACTAGACGGTTTAAACGCCTAAAGCAGCAGGCCCTCCCCCATTACACAATTATTTACTCCCCCCGCCCCCAGTATATACTAGCCTGGATGCGGGGGTGCCCGAGCCAGGCCAAAGGGGGCGGGCTTAAGACCCGTTGGCGTAGGCCTGCGTGGGTTCAAATCCCACCCCCCGCACCACCCCTGATACTAGCTGCGCCTCCTAAACCTCACCTCGTCCTCGAGGGCCTTGATCAGTAAGTGGGTCCTAAGCCCGGGGACCCTCTCAACTAGGACTCCACCCTTCTTGAGAGCCCTAGCCACGAAGCCCGAAGGGGCATTATCTATGACCACCACGTTGACAAACACACCCTTAGCAGCCTTCCTCAGCTCCTCTGACAGCCCGAGCACGTATACATGCTCGCCCTCCAAGGGCACCCGACGGCTGTGAACACCGCGACGTCTATATCCCTAAACACCCGAGACTCCACGAAACCTCCATGAACTACCGCGAGGGCAACCTCCTCCCTCCTAGCTAGGGCCCCTCCTTAAAGCCTCCAGTATCTCAGCCCTCTCAGCCCGCCCCAGGACCCTGGGAGCCTTAGACTCTTCCTCAAGGATCCTTAACTTTCCCATACCTCTCAACCTCCCTTATAAAGGCCTCACAGCTTCTAACCCCCCTCCCTAGCCTCCCTATAAATTCTAGCGTAGTCGACCACCCAGTACCTATGGACTATTATATTCCCGAGAGCTGACACCCTCTCATCCACTCAGCAAGCTCAGCCCCCACTACACCCTTCTCTGCTAAAAATAGGAACGCCTCACGGTAACCACTAGGGACGATAGTGAAATCCTTCCTCTAGGATAGCTATAGCCAGGTCAGCTAGAGCCTCCACAATCAACACTATAGCATAGCGCAGCACAAACCTATCCCTCCTATCTCTCAGGAATTCATCAAAATTCTTATTATAAACAATCTCTTTATCATCATTTAAAGCATCCAGAGCCTCACCAATATAGCAGTTAAACGCCTCCCGTGGAACATTAGTCAAAGCCCGCACCCCCATTACTTTTCATATTTTAATTCACCTTGACAACCACAATCCAAGATGCTGGTGAGAGTCCCTGGTTTTAACTAGATTAGTGGAACTGAAGCTTGTTGAAGGGCTTACATACAATATAGAATTCAACTGTCTCCTTAAATTAACTATCTATTATTACATCAATACTTAACTTAATTCTTACGTGCATGCGGGTGACTATGGGCATGTGACTTTAAATCATTTAACTTTAGTTAATACGCTCTAAGGGGCGTATAGTCGTGAGTGTCTTAAGGGGCCTACTTTCTACTTTGCTATCACTTGTCGGCTTCGCCTTCCTACTAATATCCCTCGCCGTCCTGGGAAGCATGGTGACTGGAGGTCTGTGGAGTGAGGTGTCGAAGGCTGGGCTTCTAGCCCTAGTGATAGCTCCTATAATACTTATCGCCATGCTAGCTCTATTCGCTGTTGGAAACGTACTAGTCATCAGCGGAGTCTTAATGGGAAGTAGAGTTGCAAGGATGGTTTCACTGCCTTCAGCTTTAATTGACGGAGTTTACACCCTACTCTTCGCCTTAATAACGTTTAGCGCTTTAAGAGAGGGTAACTTGGGAGTCGCTCTCATATCCCTCGTCATAACACTGATTGTGGGGTCTACATCACTATTTCTAGCTAGGAAAACCCTTAGACCCTAAAGCTAGCCTTTCACGAGAAGTCTTAACACAACTCTTTGAATCTGAAATTAGAAGGGTGTAAAGTTGTAGGTTAGACTGTTACGGGCCCTAGAACTCTTAGTGTAGCTAAGGTCGCATTTCCCCAGAGTTTTCTGGGGAAGTAATGGGCTAAATTGTGATGCGCGAGCAAGAACTTCCAAACTAATTAAATTCGGGGTTATATCGCTAGGCTAAACAATAAATGATGTTACTATGACTTAATAGAACTCAAAGTGACATAGTGGCTCCCGAGTAAGGCCTACACTCTACTCTACTACCATAGTCACGGTCTCACGAATCTTGCTAGGTATACTGCGGCTACTATGAAGGGTACCACTTCCAGCCTGCCTAGTATCATGCCTACCATCAATATGAGTTTTAGGCCTAGGGGGGCTTCTGGGGAGGTTACGCCCGTGCTTAGGCCTATGTTGGCTAGGGCGCTTGTAACCTCGAATATGAGGTCCATTGGGTCGTACCTTTCAGAGTAGAGTAGGAATGCTAGTAGGACTAGTATGGAGTAGGCTACCATGAAAGCCGCTATTACTGCCAGGGCCCTCCTCATTATGGGCTCGTCTAGCTTCAGATGGCCTATCCTCTTCCTGGGCACATACCCCCGGGGCATTATTAGGAGCTTCGCCTCCATCTCTATGACCTTGAGTGCTATGAGGAGCCTCAATATTTTAATCCCCCCAGCAGTGCTAAATGCGCTTCCCCCGATCATGCTTAGAACCACGAGTAGGGCTAGGTAAGAGTCGGGAACCCCGTCGAGCCCTGCAGTACCAAAGCCCACTGTAGTCAGCGCTGAGAGGGCGTTGTATACGGCGTCGGCAGCCATGTACTCTTTCTGCATTGCTGGGCTTGTATACCATATTGCTAGGGCTAGGGCCGACGCTAAGACTATCAAGACTATCTGGGCCCTAAACTCTGGGCTGGCTAGTAGCCTTCTAAGCCTACCATGCATGAGATTGTCTAGGTCTGCGAAGCTCATAGCACCCCAGAGGGAAACTGCAAGGGATGCAGCGTAGACCCAATAGTCCCCTTTGAAACGGCCTATGCTATCGCTCCACGTTGAGAACCCTGCAGTCGAGATCGCTGTCATCGAGTGCAGTAGGGAATGATATACGTCCATGCCCGATACCGTCAAAAGGAGAGCCCCTAGACCCGTAAAGAACATGTATACCTGGGCCATCTTCAGAGCGCTCCTCTTCAGGCTAGCCTCGAGCCTCTCATACCTACCCTCAGCGAGGTAGAGAGCTGCAGCGGAGATTCCAGGCCTGGCTAGGAATGCTATGGTGAAGACTACAATCCCCACGCCACCCTCCCACTGGATCAAAGACCTCCAAACCTTCACTGTCTCAGGGAGGTCGTCGACGCTAGGGACATAGCCCCCCAGGCTGCTTTCCCCTCCAACCATTATTGTCAAGCCAGTTGTAGTCCATCCTGCTATAGCCTCGAATGCAGCGTCAACCACACTAATATCCAGCGCCTGAGAGAGTGGTATGGCTGAAGCGATAGGCACGAAGAGCCACACGAAGACGGTTATTAGTATGGCGGAGCCCTTACTCAGGGGGGGCGGCGTGGATAGCCTAGATAGCAGGGCTCCGAGAGATAGTAGCAGAGCCCCCCACAACCCAAACTCTATCAGTATCATCGGGTCGTCCTCAACTTCCACCATACCCAGAGAGTAGAAGAGAAGGTAGAGGACTGGAGCCCCTATGAATGATAGGCTAGCGACTGCCAGCGATAATCCTATGTAGTACGAGTATGACAAAGCCACCCAGAGGAACCTCAGCAAAGGCACCCTACACCAGCCCCCTAAGGGCTCCTCCACGCAGGGCCTCGTCACCGGAGGCTAAAGCTGAGCCCCCTAGGCGTCGGTAGCAGGCGTCATTGCCCCCTACTCAACGCGTAAACTCCCCTTAAAAAATGATAACGCGCCAGATAACATAAACTATCTACACCCTAACCTTCAGCGTCACATACCTGTTTAAACCCTCGAGAACCACATACTCGCTCAGTAAATTATATAGTTATTAATAAATAATTAACAATTATTTTAAATTTTAAAATTGGAAAATGTGTATTACCTCCATCATTAAGTCCAAGGTGGGGGTAAAGGAGGGATGATCTGTGATTGCCTATGTTGAGAGTGATAAACTCATAATCCGCCCGTTAGAGCCTTTAGAAGAGCGGATCAGGAAGAGCATCATAAAAAAGTCCTCCGAAGAGGTGGAGAAAATTAGCGAAAAGATTCGAAGGGAAGCTGGAATATTTTTGTTAAACACGAGTGTGAAGTCGGTGCCAGGCTTGATTCCTCACCCCTTCTTAGGTCGGGGGAGGTGCATCTCCCCATCCACGTTTAAAGTTTTATCAGGCTTTCGGTTTAAACTCTCTCTTCCTCCTTGACAACTTCTCTATCCTCTCTAGTAGGACCTCCCTCCCTATGCCCGGCTTTTGAGGGGCCGGTATTGTCCCGTCGCCCGCTAGCTCCCAGGGGGGCTCTACTATGTCCTCTTCATAGTACCTGTCACTGGCGCTTATGTCGTTGGGGTAAGAGACTCCAGGTAGGGTTGCTAGCGCCACTAGGTGGCCTCTCCCGACGCCAGTTTCTAGCATACCCCCTATCCAGACTGGGAGTCCTAGGCTCTGGGCCCATAGGTCATGTATCCTAATTGACTCCCATAACCCTCCTACTCTGCCCGGCTTAATGTTTATTACGTGGGCTGCCCCTAGCTTGTAGGCGGCTATAGCATCGTGTACCCCTCGTATACTCTCATCTAGACATATTGGCGTTGTGAGGTGTCTCGCCAGCTCTGCATGACCGGCTAGGTCCTCGTAGTGGAGGGGCTGCTCTATCATTAAGAGGCTATACTTGTCAAGCTCTCTAAACACATTCAAGTGTTTGAGCGTGTATGCAGCGTTTGCATCAACCTGCAATGGAGTGTCTGGGTACTCCCTCTTCAACGCTCTAACAGGCTCTACATCCCATCCCGGCTCTATCTTGATCTTAATCCTCCTATATCCAGCCTCTAGATAAGCCCCCACGACGGACAATAGTTCATCAAGGCTACCCTGGATCCCAACGCTAACCCCACTCTCAACCCTCTCCCTAACCCCCCCAATGTGTTTCCAAAGCGGTTTGGACTCTAACCTAGCCTCTAGGTCCCAGAAAGCCTCTTCGATTCCGGCCTTAGCCATGTTATGACCCCTAACCCTGGCTAAGAGCTTGGGCACTTCATACGCCCTTTCTACGTAACCCCTCCCAACCAATAGGGGGATCAGGTACTTCTCTAGGACTAGCCAGGCGGTCTCATAGGTCTCATAACTATACCAGGGACCCTCTCCAGCCACTACCTCTCCCCAACCTTCCTCGCCGCCCCTCCCTTCAACCCTTACTAAGAGTGCGGGTCTGAGCCTTGTAGCTCCGAAGCTAGTCTTGAACTCTGACTTGAGCTCCATCCACACCTCGTATACCGTGATCCTCCTAACCTCCAACTCCACGCCCCCAAGAATGCCCTGTAGCCTCTCGAAGGAATATAGGCGGCCTACACCCAAGTAACGTCGTCGTGGGAGAGCTGTTGGAAGGCTATAGGGTTAACTGGGTTAGGGTAGAGAGGGTAGCGGAGGTCCTAGGAAGGCTAGGGCTTGAGGGCGTGCTTAAGGTCGAAGAGAGGGTTGATCCCCAGTTCGACTATGTAGCGAGGGTGGCTAGGAGAGTTGGCGTAGGGGCTGCAGCTCTCTCAGCCCTTCTAGTGGGCCTGGCTAGCTATCGCCTGGCAATGAGGGCTGAAGACTGGTGGGGCTGTTTTGCATCGCTAATTCCATCGCTGGTGGAGAGCGAGGGCGGCGGCATTGAGGGAGTTTACCGGGGAGTTTTGAGGTTTCTAGTGGAGTGTAAGGGTAGCGTTATCGGTAGGGAGGGGAAGGTTAAGAGGGTTAGGAGGGCTTGGGCCGGAGCTCGTAGCTTCCTGGAGAACCTCTATAGAGAGCCTTCTATAGTGTTTACGGGTGCCCTGGAGCTTGCCGAGGCTCTTAGGAGGGCCTTGGGGGAGAAGGACCTATCGAAGACCGTAGTCTTCTCAGTTAAGATGGCCTATTATGCAGCTAGAGCCTGGTATGGTAGGAGGCCCCTGCCTAGGGGGATCCCCATGCCCGTCGACGTTAGGGTTGCGTGCACAACATACTCTAGCGGGATGGTGGATGGGCCCGGGTATAGGGGTCTAGTGTCTAAGCCTAGACCTGCTAGGGAGGCGTGGGGGAGGGTGGCAGAGCTAACCGGCATACCAGAGCTACACCTAGACACTATAGCATGGCTTGCTGGCTGGGCTCCAAGGGACCTCCCCCTCGAGAGGGCTAGGGCCGAGGTAGCCGCCTTACTTGCAGATGCCACAGGCTCCAAGCTAGCATTAGAGATAGCTAGAGAGCTATGCACAAGGCCTTGCATCGAAGCCAGGTAAACACCATTTATTATAGCTGGCTGGGATAAACGGAGTGAGGGGTGTTTGGGCTGTGGCGTCTAGGGCTAGGAGACGGGAGAGAAGAGCAGCCCCTATAACGGCTGCAGGTCTCCTATCATTCTACGAGGACTATGAGAGCAAGATTAAAGTTGGCCCCTCAGTCATCGTTGGAGCCGCCCTACTTCTCTCCGCTATAGTAGCCGCCGCCCACATCTTCCTTCCCTGACGCCAGCTTAGCTCTAAGCGAGTAAGCGTATCCGGAGGCTAGGACCTCGGATACGTATCTCACAACCTCTTCAACGCTAGCCTCTATCACCCTAAATCTACCTGAAGCCAGCGACCCTGCAAGGCTCTTTAGGTGAGAGCACGGCTTGGGTTTGCCTCTGAGCCTTGAGAGGAAGTAGCTACAAGAACAATATAAGAATGGGATCATGACCTGGTCCGACCTGGCTCCCAACCTAAACCATACCCCTATACTCCCGGCTCTCACATACACGTTCCTATAGTCTCCCTGCTCGGGCGAGGCTAGGACCTCCAGTTCCATGATACAAGCGTCCCGGTACTCAGCCTCTCCGGTACTCATAAACCCTCCACCTACAGTCACCATAACCTACTACGACATAGTCAGCCAGGCCTACGAAGAGGCCTGAAGCCCTAACACCTGGTATAGACTCCAGCAACCTCTCTACCCTCCCAGGGTCCTTGATGGGGCCTGTATAGACGTCAACAATGACCCCGCCCCAATCACTCACTACAGGCCC
>WAKF01000044.1 GCA_015523465.1 Aeropyrum sp. | reverse complement strand
TAGCGAGCTTGGAGGAAGGGCTGGCAGGCCTGGAAGCTAGGGTGGAGGACCTAGAGTCTAAGTATGCTAGCCTAGAGGAGACTCTAAAGACCGGCATACTACCCGACCTGGCAGGCCTAGACGAGGAGGTAGCCGAAGCCCGGGAGACGGCTCAGACAGCAAGGGGGGTAGGGAGGAACGCCATAATCCTAGCAGGGGCCGCAGCAATACTAGCACTAGCAGCCCTAGCCGGCGTAGGCTACACCATAATGGCTCAGAGCCGCTCAGCCTCCTAACACTTCCTCCAAACAATTTATAAATAAACAACTTATCTTATATAATTGTTGTTATACTAAAAATTTACATTCCAAATAAACAGTCATTACTTCTCGCAATCCACACGGTCTTACAAAACCCTTATAGAGGCTTAAAATAACTAATGAGCGAGCACGCTATTATAATGCTCCGGTCTTAAGAGAACGTCAAATTAAACTACTTCTCATCACTTCTTATCCACGCATCCAAAGTTAATCTTCTAGCTCCTTTAAGTTCCAGAGAACTCTCACGTTTACTAGATTTAGCTGAATCCTCAGAAATAGGCTTGACACTTCCTGACAAAAGCTCTCGTACCAACATATCTATCTCATTAAGGATTTCCCTGAGATGAACCCTGATAGCCTGCCTAAGCCTAGCAACTTCTTGAGGCACTAAAGTACCCCTCTCCTTAATTTTTCTATTATAGTCTAGCATGATTAATAAGTCGGAAAGGAGTTTACAGGCTCTCTCATTAGCTTTTTTACCGAGTTCTGCGAGACGTCTATGAATAGGATCATTGGGGTCAAATTTGGGAATAGGAAGTTCAAGAGGTTTTTTATGAATGTGTCTTCCTCCAAAGGCTCCTTTAACTATCATAGATCTAATGTATTCGTTTATTATATTTGAATTAAGTATTGCTGCTAAGTAGTGCGCTTCCGCCTCAGAGTTTGTATCAAAATAATTAACCATATCATTGAGTATTATACCTTTAAGTGAAACGTTTTGAACTTTTATGTCGGATGTGGTGCATAGTACGCATGAAGTAATGTGCTCTCCGCTTCTTGCATAAACAACCTTGTACCTAGCATTCGGGTTTTGCCGCGTCAGTTTATTCTGATAATCCAACCATTCATACAAGTTTACTCTTTTCTCCCCTCTCACTTTATCCCATATTTTTTCAGCTTCTTCTAGCCACTTAGCTAAATGTAGATAACCCATTGATCTTGCCTTCCCCCTTGTTATAATCACGTACTTAGTTTTTGCGGGAATAATTGGTAGGACTGCTGTATTTGGTGGTAAGTTACAGAAGGGTAGCACTTCAGCGCTTGTAATTACCCCATAAATGAACTCTCTCTCCACAGGTAGCGGGCCTATCTCCGCCTTGACCTTGCCTCTTACTTTCGCTCTTCTCGCAGTTTTTACTACCACGAACGAAGGATCGGAATAATCTATTACCTCTACTAGCCAGCATGGTTGAGGTACTATGGTAGCGCCTTGGTAGAACATGTTATAATAGTCACTTCTCTTACCATGAAACATGATCTTCTCGTAAGCAAGGTAGGACCTAGCTCCCACTTGATTAAGATGCAGCTGTTTATCTTTATCAATTTCTAGATGATTTCGAGCGAGAGCCTCTCTTAGCTGTATGACTTTATGCTTATCCTCAGGTAACTTACCTTTAACTACTATAGCCTCTAGCGGGTACTTTGTCTTCCCGCCTTTTCTAGCTATTATAGCGCATGTTGGCACGTAGAAGAGCGGTTTGACTCCTTCGGCATCTATTATTTTTAATACCTCATAACTAGCGTTTGATACGCTACCTCTTCTAAAGTTGTCGTGTTGGTCTGCGCTGAATATTGATCTAGGCATTACGAAGCCTATCAAGCCTCCGTCGCGTAGGTATAGGTCTAAGGATCGCACGAAGAATAGTGTTGCCATTTCCATGTGGGTGATTAGGTGCTCGTCTCTGACTAGCCCGTACCGGTCCTTTATCAGGCTTTTGACCCTAGCCTGGTAGTCGGGGTTAGCTATGTACCTGTAGGCTATCCAGGGTGGGTTACCTATTACTACGTCAAAGTAGTTCTTGTATAGTGTTGAGACTATGTGGCTCTTTATGACTGGGATCCAGACGTCGTCTACGCCCTTCTTCTTAAGGGTTAGCAGGGAGTCATATAGTTCCTCTATCAGCTTTATTTCGGCCTTAGACAGGCCGTACCTCTCCGTGTACCTCTCTATTATGGTCCTCACAGTTTTATGGTTAAACTCGTATCCATGCCTTAGGGGCTCCCTGAGTTCTGAGAGTAGCTCCAATATTACCCCGGTGGCTACTAGCCTTAGAGGGATCCTGAAGATGCCTTTAGCCGTGTCGATCTTGACTGCCTCTATAACTACTGTCTCGCCGTTGGCGGTGACCATGATCTTATCCTTGAGCTCCTCCGCAGTTACTACCGAGTTAGCCATGTAGATGGGGATCTCTATCGCCTCGTCACCCTTATGTTCTAGGAGCCCCGTCACAGCCAGCGCTATCAAGTAGTTAGTCCTAGCCGTGAGTACTGCCAGGGAGTCTATGTCAAAGCCGACCACGTTCCTCGTAATCTTCCTGAGAGCCTCCCTGGCCACCTTATGGGGCACAAAACCATAATGCTCTCTCAGGTACCTTCCCAGCCTTTGTATGTATAGTGAGAGGAAGGTCCCAGTTCCAACACCGGGATCTAAAACCCTCAGGTCTAGGGGGTCCTTGCCTTTCCCCTTCATTTCTAGCATCTTCTCAACGCTTAACCCCAACTCGTCTAACACGAGCTCTGCCAGCCAGTCGGGCGTGGAGTAGATGCCGAGCTTTTGCCTCACCTCCTTTCTGGGCACTAGCTCCTCGTATAGGAGTTTGAAGACGTCTCTAGCCGTCGAGGGGTCTAGGGTTAGAGCTTCAACGTCATACTCGCTAAGCTCCTCTATAATGCCACGTACAACATTGGACACCTCCTCGTCCCACTCGTTTAGGTACCAACTGAAAAGTTCGCCTTCGAGGAAGTTCCTTATACCGTACCAGGTGTAGACCATGCCAGACTCTAGGAACTCCAGCTCCCTCCGTAGCCTTTCAAGATCGCTCATGGCCTTGACGAGGTTTTCTACGTATATGGATGCTGCCGAGTCGTGAAACCTCGCTGCAACCTCGGCAGCAAGGAGTTTAAGTATCAGGGCGTAGTATGTCTGGATGGCGTAGAATAGCCTGACTCCATCAACCTCCCTCAGCTCCCTACCAGTGAAGCCGTATAGCTCGGCTATCCTCCTCAGGTCCTCTCCCGAGACGGGGTAGGCCTGGGAGACAGTCTTCCTCCACTCCTCGAATAAGGCTTTAGTCTTCTCGGTTCTCGGCTGGGCTAGCTTGTAGTAGAAGGTCCTAACCGCTCTTTTAGCTATGCTACTAGCGTAGCCGAAGTCCGAGGCTAGGACTCTAGCGTCGATCTTCTTCTTATACGTTGCCATGACGGACCTCAAGATCCTCCTTAGATAGTCGACACCACTCTCCGACGTCAGGTCGTAGAAGCCCGTTGGGGGGTCTACAGAGAACTTGCCAGTCTCAATGTGGTATTCTACAAACACGACCCCGTAGCCGTCAAATATTATACCGATAATCCTGGGGGAGAGACCTCTCTCCTTGGCCCTCCCAATCAGCGCCTTAACCCAACTCTCCTTCACAAGGCCTGGGATATACTCTTCGACGAGCTTCTTTACCGCCTCATCTCTCTCCTTGGTCCTTAAGACGCCAGGCCTCTTATACTCGAACACCGCCAACCCGTAGAGAGCGTCGACTCTACGGTAAGACCGGGCATAGGCGCCACTCCCAATTTTATACTCGTACCTGGGCGCTGGCACCCCAAGTTTAGACCATACCTTCTCCCTCAGGATTGCCTCAACCCTAACCTTTAGGTCCTCCTCGCTACCACCCGTCGCCTCAACCTCCCTAGCAACGCCCAGTATCTCGTCTAGAACCTCCCTCAGCCTAACCTGCAAGGATACATCCATAGCCAAGCAGACACCCAAACTATAATACCTCTATAGCAGGGTCTAATTAAGGGTAGACATTCAATCTTAATTCGCAGACCCAAGCTAACACTATATCATAGCAACCCCCTTAAGCTAATTACTTCTTCCTACTTGAAGCCCAAGGTAGGTCCTGCAGAGCAAGTAATTAAGGTAATAAGACAACATTAGCAGTATACACCCCTATGTATCCGCAATTTCTTGCTACTAGCTTTTATTGCGGAATCGAGTATCTTAGCGGCCCTACTCCCGGGGTCCTGCCTGGGAGAGGCTACGCTGCTAAGGCTACCCCGGCTGCCCAGGCTGGTGCTGCGCGTGGAGCTCCAGAGAGCTGCCTGCAGGGGCGGCTAAGCCCGTTCTAAATCGAGCCCCCCATTCTTGGGTTTTTCTATTGGCTCTCCCGTGCCGGGTCCCCGTGAAGGCTTAACACTGGGTAGGCATCTACTCCCAACCCTGGGGCGTGGTTGGGGGTTAGGGTTTACTGGGTCCTAAGGCGTAAGGGCGGCCGCGTCTACCTGGTGCGCATTCTCTACGTGGATGGTGGGCGGAGAGAGGAGTGGCTGGGGAACGTAGAGGAGATACGCAGGATAGTCCTAGAGCATAGGAAGAGGAACCCGAGGCCCTACCACAAGCCACGCGAAGGAAAGGAACCCCGGGGAGCGGGGCCACGCCCCGCTGTGGCGGGCCCGGGGGGATTTGAACCCCCGACCACCGGCTTAGGAGGCCGGCGCTCTATCCTGGCTGAGCTACGGGCCCTCCCAGGCCCCCATATGTGGCTGGGTTATGTGGGGGAAGCTTATAAAGTTGAGGGATATCATGAAGGCTTGTTTCGCTAAGACGGGTGGCTAGGTCCTACGGGCCATGACCCCTATTAGCACTATCAGGGTTGAAACTGTTAGGACCCACGCTGCTACTGGTAGTCCTAGTGGTGTGGCTGTGAATACTGCTAGGGGGTTCCTGTAGTATACTATCAGGGCTGCTACCAGGGTGAACCCGCTGACTATGCTGGCTGCAGCCGCCAGCGGATGCGCCTTGTAGCCCGCCCACGCCGCTATGGTTGCTGGGGCTAGTGATAATAGCATTACGCTAGAGAGCACTGAGAGGCCTACTATGTAGCCCACCCTCGCAGCAGCCACACCAGCCATAGCGACTGCTACTAGAAGCACCGCCGCTACTGCTAAGGCTCTGCGCCTCTTCTCCTCGACCATCCAGCCCAGGTCCCTGGAGACGCTGCTGGCTAGGGTTAGTAGTATGCTGTCTGCAGTTGAGACCGCCGCTGCCACTATGCTGGTGAATACTACTGCGGCTAGTAGGGGGTGGGTTAGGGATAGTAGTGTGGGGGTCACAGCATCCCTTGAGGGCGGCTCTGGCAGTAACCCAGCTTCAACCCCAGCCCTGGCTAGGAGGCCTATGAGGGTGACTAGCACAGTATAGTATAGCCCGAAGACTGCGAACCACCTAACCATCCTCGCGAGGCTAGCCTCATCCCTGGGTATGTAGAGCCTTTGCACCACCTGGGGGTTAGTGACGGCGAAGAATATCCAGGGTAGGGTGAACGCCAAGAACTTGGCGGGTGGCCAATAACCCTCAAGGCCCAGAAGCCCCTCGGAGGCTAGGATTCCAGTAGCCTCCCCCAGCCCCAGGCCGCTGCCAGCCAGTTTCAGGTAGAGCCATGCTAAGAGGCCTGTAGCCGCTGCCAACATCCATAGGCCCTGGAAGGCGTCTGTTACCGCTACGCTCCAGATGCCCGCTACGAGGCTCCATACGAGCATCACCACGAGGGCTAGGCCCACGCCCAGGATGTAGGCATCCTCTCCGGCGAGGCCCGCGAAGGCGTCCCCAATACCCTTAACCTGTGCTGAGGCATATGGTATGAGGGCTACTAGGTATATGAGGCTAGCTATGACAGCCAACCACCTAGAGCCATAGAGGTCTGCAAGCATCTCCCCAGGGCTAACCCAGCCCCTCTTCCGGGCCATCCTCCAGACCCTAGGGGCGAAGGCTACTAGAAGGCCTACAGTAGCTACGAAGTACGTTATCTCGAAGCCGAATGAGCCCACGCCCCAGTCGTAGGTGAAACCCACCAGCCCTACTATCATGAAAGCGCTATAAGTGGTAGCAGCGTACGTGAGGGCCGAGAGAAAGCCTCCCATCCTACCCCCGGCTATGAAGATCTCCTTCTCCGAGACCCCCCTAAGATACCGTCTACTAGCCACTGCTAGGATAGTACCTATTATGATGTAGCCCACTAACACTCCTAGGGCGAGAAGCACCATCTCAGCCACCCCTACCCCATCCCCGGGTTCCAGCCCAGGCTGAGACGAGGCTCACCATGCCGAGAAGAGCCCAGAAGGCGTAGAGGCCCCAGCCGCTAGACTCCCTTAAGAGAGAGTATGGGATTACGTAGGCTAGGAGCAGCGCAATTATTTGAACAATAAGCCATTTAGTCAAGCCTCACACACCCATAGGAAACACCTGTTCTCCTTTAGGCCTAAATACTCCCCGAAGACCCGGTTAATAAGGTTAAACAATATTACTCTATATAAGGGTTGTCGCTGGGTTGAGCGAGTTCGCCGAGGAGCCCCGGGGCCTCGATGCCGTAGACGAGGAAATACTTAGGGAGGTTGAGAGAAGGGGGCGTGTAACCCCTAGCGAGCTTGCTAGGCGCTATGGAGCCTCTAAGTCTATGGTCTGGAGGAGGCTGAAGAAGCTAGAGTACATGGGGCTCGTTAGGTCCTACAGGCTGGGGGGCGTAGTCATATTCGAGCCCGCTCTACCTCCCAGCCCCCAAGGCCTCTTCAGGATCGGGGTTTTGAGGGCGAGCGAGTACCCCTATATACTCCCCCTAGCCAGGGCGCTTAGGGCTAGGTACTCTAGGGTGGAGATAGAAGTCTACGACGAGGCATTCAAGCTCGCAGCGGACCTGGCTAGGGGGAGGCTACACGTCGCTATGATACCAGCCGTCACGGCACTACTAGTGCATAGGGCTAGCCGGGGAGCCATATCCATCGTAGGCGGTGGCAGCCGGGGAGGCGCTGGTATAGTAGAGGGTCCCGGAGATACGGGCCACGCATCCACTATGGCCTCCACAATGGAGTTGTGCGCTGTAGCAGAGAGGCTGCCTCACCCTAGAGTCTACGCCTCCAGCGGCGACGAGATACTAAGTCTCGTCTCCGAAGGTAAGGTTAGGTATGGAGTCGTCTGGGAGCCTTACCTAACCAAGGCTGCGCGCATGGGCTTCAGAGTGAGCGAGTGTAACGTGCCTGTATGCTGTCTCCTAACAGCTCATAGGAGCGTTTATGGCGAGGCAGAGAGGCTTGCTAGAGCTATGGCTGAGGCGGTAGCTGAAGCTCGGAGGGGGTCTGTCAACCTAGACTCCTACGCCTCACTCATCGGGGCTGAGACTGAGCTTGTCAAACGGTCCCTTAGGAGGTATGAGTTCTTGGAGGAACCGCCGGTGGAGGACCTCCAGAGGGCGTGGGATATAGTGAGGGAGGCGGCTATGCCGGAGTCGACAATAAAAACCGGTATTTTATGGCCGCTGCGCCGGGAGTAAGGCTCGATTCAGCGTTGAGCCCTCTTCTTAACCTCTTCCTCCCTAAGCACCCTCCGGAGTATCTTGCCTACTGCGCTCTTAGGCAGCTCGTCTCTAAACTCTACCTCCTTGGGCACCTTGTACGGGGCTAGGTGCTTCCTCGCATACTCGATTATATCCCTTTCCGTGACCTTCCCCTTGCACTCGTCCCTTAAAGCTATGAAGGCTTTAGGGATCTCCGTGTACTCTGGGTGTGGCACGCCTACGACCGCCGCCTCCTTAACGCATTCGTGCTTGTATAGTACCTCTTCTATCTCTCTGGGGTACACACTGTATCCCTTGTACTTTATCATATCCTTCTTCCTATCTACAACGTAGAAGTAACCCTCATCGTCCATATATCCCATGTCACCGGTTCTAAGCCACCTGTAACCGCAACATTCGAAGAAGACCTCCTTGTTCTCTTCGGGCCTGTTATAGTAACCCTTCATGACCTGAGGGCCTGTGATTACTATCTCACCGACCTCCCCTGGAGGTAGCAGTCTGGGAGCCTCCGGATCAGCTACCGCCATTATTGTTGAGGGTACTGGGAGGCCTATGCTACCGTACTTAGCCTTACCCATTATGGGGTTAACTGAGGCTACGGGGCTAGTCTCCGTGAGACCGTAGCCCTCTCTCAACTTCGCCCCTGTAAGCTCCATAAACCTCTCAGCTACAGCCTTTGGGAGGGGCTCGGCGCCGCTTATGCAGACCTCAAGGCTCTTCAGGTTGAACTCGTTGACCCTGGGGTGGGTGATTATCATTCTATACATGGTCGGGACTCCGTGGAAGACCGTCGCCTTATACTTCTCTATATCCTTCATTATCTCCTCTATGTTGGGCCTCGGGTAGACTAGTATCGTCGCGGCCTTGTAAACCCCGCTATTCAGGACCGCTGTGAGGCCGTAGATGTGGAACCAGGGTAGAGCCCCTACGAAGACGTCTTTACCCTTGACGCCCCTCTTAAACCAGGCATCGATCTGGATCACGTTGGCAAGGAGGTTCCTGTGGGTTAGCATAGCCCCCTTAGGCAGGCCTGTAGTGCCTCCAGTATACATCAGAGCTGCCACATCATCTTCGGGGTCAACCTCTTCGGGCTCTCTTATAGGCTCGCTCCTTAAGGCTTTCGAGAAGCTCTCATGCCTGTCACCCTGAGGAGGCTTAGGGGGCTTCTTGAGTAGCTTGTAGGCTATGGCTTTGAGTGGAGGTAGGAAGTCTTGGACTCCCGTCCACACAACCTTCTCAACGGTGTCTGGCAGGCCCGCCACGACTCTATCCTTGAAGAGGTCTAGTGCTACTAGGATGCGTGCCTTATTGTCGGAGAGCTGGAACTTAACCTCACGAGGACTATACAGGACGTTCATGGGGGACACGGTGGCGCCGGCCATCAGGGAGCCGTAGAAGGCTATTGCGAACTGGGGGGAGTTGGGGAGCATAAGCCCCACAACGTCCCCCCGGCCTATACCAAGGCTTTTGAGATAGCCTGCGAACCTCCTAGATAGCTCATATAGCTCCCTGTAAGACACTCTCTTACCGAGGAATATGAGGGAGGTCCTACCCGGGAACCCCCGGGCCGCTTCTTCTAGTATCCAGTAGAGTGGCTTGTCGGGAACCTCTATATCATGGGGGACGCCTTCATCGTAGTTTTTGAGCCAGGGTCTTGAAAGGTATATCTTGGCGGCGTCAATCTCCCGTTCTCCTAGGCTCGCCACCCTTAAAACACCCCCTTGACTTGAAGCGTTTAAGACGGGCTTTAACAGGGTTTCAATACTGTATATTTATGGGGGGCTAGTTGAGGGCTCTGCATGTAAGCGATGCACACTGCAATACTAGCACTCTCAAGGCGATACTGGATTCCGAGTCGTACGATGTAGTGTTGGCTACAGGCGACTACGAGTGCCTAGATACTGTGGAGGCCCTACTCAAGGCTCCAACCCCCATCGCCTCGGTAACCGGGAACATGGATCACGCATCCATATCTAGGAGGCTTGCGGAGGCTGGGGTCCTAGTTGACGGTAGGGTGAAAATGGTAGAGGGATTGCTAGTTGGAGGCGTTAGTGGCATGGATCCTGCCAGTAGTTTGAGGTCCCTTTTAGATAGGATAGGCCGTGAGGGTGTTAGTAGGATCGATGTGCTCCTAACCCACCACCCTCCTAGGGGCGTCTTGGACTTGACTTTAGCTGGGGTGAGGGCTGGTCTTGAAAGCTTGAGGAAGCTCTCTGAAACGCTTTCCCCGAAGCTTCACGCCTTCGGCCACATACACGAGTCGCCTGGCTACGAGGTTGTAGGTGACGTGGCATACGTTAACCCGGGCCCAGCGTTTGAGGGGAGATACGCTATCATAGAGTTTAAGGAGGGTATAATAAAAATATCGCTCCACAGAATCTAGATGGTTAAGTAGGGTAGATCCTACCCTGGAGGCTGGGATTATTGCCAGTAGACGTGGACTACCTAGTTGTAGGTGCTGGAGTTGTAGGCTTATCCACCGCCTACCATCTTAAGTTAATGAACCCTAATGCCAGGGTTCTCGTCGTAGAGAAGGAGGCCGCTCCGGGGGCGGGGGATACTGGTAAGAGCATGGCGGCCTTCAGGGTTATATTCACTAGCAGGATAAGCTCTCTGCTAGCTAGGAGCACCATATCATATTACTCTGACGTAGAGAAGAGAGGCTTCAGCCTGGGCATGACGTGGGCTGGCTACCTCTTCGTGGTAGACGAGGAGATGCGAGGCCACGTGGAGAGAGGGTTGAGGATGCTTGGCGAGGGGGGCGAGTGGGAGTGGGTTGAACCGGGCCTACTCGAAGAGAAGCTGAATATGAGGGTTAAGGTCTCGGGGCTCGAGGAGGCCGAGATTATAGGGGCCTCGGACGTCGTAGGGGGGGTTCTAGTCAGGAAGGCTGGCTTCCTAGACGCTGATAGAGTCGTGGAACACTATTTCAAGGAGGCTAGGAAGCTAGGCGTCGAGTTCATGTTCGAAGCGCCTGTGGATAGGCTTAACCTAGAGCCCAGGACCTCCCCCCTGGGCGTTGAGGGAGAGCCCTTCCCCTGGCAGGCGCCTAGGGTGGGCGGCGCCAAGCTAGCAGGGGGTGTCGAGGTTAGGGTGCGGAGGAAGACTGTGATGGCTGCAGGGGTTTGGGCCAATAGGCTCCTAAACCCTATAGGCATCGACACTTTCACCAGGCCTAAGAAGAGGCAGGTATTCAGGATACCGGCTAGGGGTAGGCTGGGAGAGCTGCTTAAGAAGGGTGACTTAACCGGGTCGGGGAGCCCTCCTCTCATAATACTCCCTAGGAAGGTGCTCGTTAGGCCTGCTGTGAGGGAGGGCTCCTTCTGGATACAGTTGAGCGACGAGCTCGGCAGGCCTTACACACTTGAGGAGCCTCCAGCCGCCGAGGATAGCTACTACAACCTCTCTATACACCCCGTGCTAGCCCTCTACATGCCCGATTTTGAAGGCGTGTACCCTGCGGGGGGCTGGGCCGGCCATTATGACGTGAGTTTCGACGGGAACCCTATAGTCTACGAGCCTTACTCCAGCGACCTCATAGTGGCTGGGGGTACTAGTGGCAGCGGGATCATGAAGGCCGACGGTATAGGTAGGGTGGCGGCAGGGCTAGCCCTAGGCTTTGAAGAGGTTGAACTGTATACTGGAGAGAAGTTTAGGGTATCTTGGCTGGGCCTTGAAGGCAGGCTCTGCGAGAGAGAGCAGCTAATACTCTAGGCAGGGGAGGGTAGGCCCTCACCCCTCCTATCAGTATACCCCACCTTAACCCCGCCCTGTAGGACCTCCACAGCATTAGCCACTCCCAGCCTCTGAGCCCTCTTCCATTCGGGCCCGGCATCCCATCCTTCCTCGTATAGAATGGAGCCTGTAGAGGGGTCTAGGAGGGCCCTCGGAGCGTTTATCGCCTCCCCCACCCCCATACCGTAGTCTACAATGTTCGTTATGAAGAGGGCGTGCATCTGGGGGCGTAGGTGTCCCCCGCTAGCCCCTAGAGCTATGACCCTGTCGTTACCCTCCATTATCACAGCCGAGAGCGTGTGAAGGGGCCTAGCCCTGGGCCTTAGCGTGGATGGCAGGCCCTCTTTGAGCGTGAAGCCTAGGGCCCTGTTGTTGAGAGTAACCTGGAACCTGGGTTCGGTGACGCAGGACCCGAAGGGGTAGAAGAGGCTCTGTATCCCAGCCACTACGCCGCCCTCACCATCGGCCACAGCAAAGAACGTGGTATCACCGCTCCCTCCGTCCGAAGCCTCTCTCAGAGTTATCTTCGACTTGACCTCCGTGTAGAAACTTCTCTCAGCCAGTCTTGAAGGCTCCACAGGCACTCTAGCAGGATCGCCTATGTAGTTGTCCCTTAGGATGTAGGCTTCTCTGGCTACTGAGGCTAGGACCTCCGCCCTCTCCTTGGAGAAGGGGGGATATTTCCCTTCGTGCTCCTCAAGCCCGTATAATATGAAGAACGTGGTTGCGCCCTGACTATTAGGAGGCATCTCATAGATCCTATAGCCCTTATACTCCCCCACCAGGGGCTCCCCCGTGAGAGGCCTGTAGGACCTTAGGTCCTCCGAGGTTATGACGCCCCCTACGGAAAACATGTATTCTTCCAGCGCCTCTGCAGGCTCACCTCTGTAAAGGTAGAGCGGGTCCTCCATGTAGCCGGCGAGCAGGGCTGCCAGCCCAGGCATTTTTACCGGAGTCCCGGGCTCTGGGTGGATCGCCCTTACAAGCGTCTCCCTGCTCCCGGGGTCCCTGGAGAGGCAGTCCCTAAGCGTCTTGAGGGCCCTTGCTGTAGTCGCGGGGAGGGGGAAGCCCCTAGTGGCGAGTCTCCACGCAGGCTCTACTAGCCTTCTCCACTCTACACTACCAAACCTTCTCCAAGCCTCGTACAAGCCTCCAAGCATCCCGGGGACTACCGGAGAAAGCGGACCCCTCTCGGGTATCGAGTCTAGCCCTCTAGACCTCACCTCTTCCCTGCTGAGCCTAGCCGGCGCCGGGCCGGACCCGTTGACAAAGTAAACTCTACCCTCAGGGCTTCTGTAGAGCATGAAGAAATCCCCGCCTACGCCGCCTAGATGGGGGATCGTGACTGCTAGAACCAGGCTAGCTGTGACCATAGCGTCTACAGCGTTTCCCCCTTCAGCTAGCACCCGTGAAGCCTCGAAGCTAGCCAGAGACACCTCAGTAGCCGTGACACCCCTAAGGCTCGAGACCCAAGCCTCCAACCCAACCCCCATACTAGGGCTTAACCAGGACCTTAATAGCGTCTCTCCCGAGAGACCTCTCAAAGGCTTCCCTAGCCTCCGCTAGAGGGTACTCGGCTGTAACTGGTACCTTCACAGCACCCTCCTCGAGTAGCCTCAGAGCCTCCCGGAACTCCCTGAAAGTGCCGCATCTGCTACCCACAAGCTCCAGTTCCTTGACTACAGCTAGAGTCTGTGGGAGCTCCGCCATGCCGCCTGGGGTGCTCTTAAGATGCACGACGCCCCTGGGCCTCGCTAGGGCTACTGCAGCCTTCACGCCTTCATTAGACCCGCTAGCCTCAAACACCATGTCAAAGCCCAGACCGCTCCAGGCCCTTCTACCCCTCTCCAGAGCTTCCTCTAGGGTTAGAACCTCAAACCCCATCTTCTCGAACACTCCCTTCTTAGGGCTATCAGGCCTCCCCACTACCAGAGGCTCGAAGCCCTGAAGCCTCAGGACCTGTGCTGTTAGGAAGGCTATGAAGCCCGTACCAATAACTGCAACGCTCCACCCCCTTCTAGGCGGCCTAAGGTTCACCGCGTTTAACACGGCTGCGAGGGGCTCGGCAGCGAACGCTACTTCATGCTTTAGGCTGTGCCTGTGGAGCGCCGTAATGGGAGCTATGAAGTACTCTGCCATGCCGCCGTCAAAGTCTATACCCAGCGTCTTCTTCCTCGGGCAGTGAGTATAGAGCCCGCTTCTACACGCTAGGCAAGACCAGCACGAGAAGTTTATCTCTGAGACGACACTAACACCCACTAAGTCCCTAGGACCCTCTACGACCTCCCCAGAGACTTCATGACCCGGCACGAGGGGCTTCTTGAAGAGCGGGTATGTACCCCGGTAGAAGGCCTTATCCGTGCCACATATACCTACAGCTCTACTCCTAACTAGAGCCCAGCCCTCCGGAGGCTCGGGGTCCTGGAGGTCCTCTACCCTCAGATGTCTGGGGGCTTTGAGTAGGGCTGCCTTCAAGGTGATATGCACCTACCATTGAGAGTGGGTGTTGGTAAGGGTAAAAGAGGGGCTTAGAGTAGGCCCCTCAACTTCATAGCCTTTACTACTCTGTCGACAGCTATCATGTAGGCTGCATCCCTCAGGGGGTGCTTGCTCGTGTCTAGCTTCTTCTGCCAGTAGCCCAGCACCCTCGAGACGTTATCCGTCATCTTATACTCCAGCTTCTTCAACGCCTCCTCGTCCGTTATCCAGCCCCCCATCCTATTGTTAACCCACTCTATGTGACTCATGATCACGCCCCCAGCGTTCACTAGTATATCGGGAAGCACTACCACGCCTCTCTCCGTTAGTATCTTCTCGGCCTCCGTAGTCGTGGGGCCGTTAGCTCCCTCCGCTACCAGTTTAGCCTTGATCCTGGGAGCGTTCTCCTCCGTTATCACCCCTTCAATTGCAGCAGGCACTAGCACGTCCACGTCAAGCTCTAGTACGTCCATAGGGGACATTTTCTTCTCGGCACCGGGGTAGTGGATAACGCTGCCTTCCCTTCTCTTCACGCTTAACACTTCGTCGGGGTCTAACCCTTTAGACGAGTAGATGCCTCCCCTGCTGTCACTGACAGCCACGACCCTAGCTCCCATTTCGCTCAGATACTTGGCAGTATAGTACCCCACGTTACCGAAGCCTTGTACCGCTACGGTCTTACCTTCAATACCGCCGAGAAGCTTCTTTGCAGCCTCTCTAACAGCTACGGCTACGCCATAGCCTGTAGCTACGACTCTAGCCTGAAGGCCTCCAAGCTCTGGAGGCTTGCCTGTGACCACCCCGGTATAGTAGCCTCTCTTTATGCGCGAATACTCGTCGAAGTACCATGCCATGACCTGGGGATCTGTATAGACGTCGGGCGCAGGTATATCCTGGTCTATACCCACAAAGTCGCTTATAGCCTCGAAGTACCTTCTAGAAAGCTCTTCGAGCTGGCGAGGAGTTAGGACCTTAGGGTTAACCCTAACCCCGCCCTTACCGCCACCGTAGGGGAGCCCAGCCAAGCTATTCTTCCAAGTCATCCACATACTAAGCGCTATGACCTCATTCATAGTAACGGACGGGTGATACCTTACCCCGCCCTTATAGGGTCCCAAAGCACTGTTATGCTGGCTCCTCCAACCCATAAACACTTTAACGCTGCCATCGTCCATCCTCACGGGAACTTTGACCTGTATAACCCTCTCGGGCTCTGCTAGGACCTCATACACGTAGTCTGGATGCCCTAGGAGGTCTATAGCCCTCCTAAGCTGTCTACGAGCTTCGACGAGGGGGTCGCGGACTTCTACCAAAACGTGGAGCACCCCAACTTACTGGTATATACTGTAAACTTTAAATACTTGAAGAGGAAAGAGGCTCGAACAAGCATAGAAAGAACCCTGAGGGCCTCGAGTACTTATAGGCTTAGACGCCCTCCCATGCCATTTGGGATGTGGTGACGGGGTTCCCTGAGGGGTTTTAAGCCCCTGTGAAGAGAGGTAGAGACTCCGAACGATACTAGCGGGAGCGATAAAGCCTCGCTTCACGCCCCCTTAAGAACTCTCCTATACACGGGGCCTCGAGGCTCCCTCTCAGCCCATATAGCTGCCTCGAACTTGTATACCTTCACGTCGCTCCTAAGCCAGCAAGTGCCTGGGAGCCCTGCTTTAATGCATGTCCACGTAAGGAAAAGCGTCTGGTCCCACCCTTCCTCGACAGCCACCTGAGGGAGTAGGATGCCAGCGTAGGGAGGCTTCTCGACATATAGCCCATGAACTCCTATCTCGAAGGACCTAAGCCTGTGCCTGGGGTCCCTTGGCAGGGGCTCCAAGGGGCCTAGTACCGTGACTTCAAACACCACTGTGTCAAGCTCCCTCTTATCCATCGGAGGAAACCTGGGATCGCCTATAGCAGACTCCACTGAGGTTTTTATGACTGTTACGGCGAGGGGTTCTACAGGCCTAATAGCGCCTATACACCCCCTAAGCTCCCTGCTCCCACTCTCACCCACACGCTCAATAGTTACGAACGCCGCTCCGGGCCTCAGAAGCTTTGGTGGCACGTCTTCCGGAAGGCCCATTAACCTCCCTTTATCCAGGTAGTATTCTACACTCTTCCTAGCGAGTCTCACTAGGAACTCGCCATCCCCGTCGCTGAGCTCCCCAGGCTTTATAGGCTCCCCCTTTACCCTCCCTATCCTAAGCTCGCCCGGCACTACAAGCCCCTTAATGAGAGCATGTAGCGAAGGCTCATTAGCACACTGCGGATTAGCGGGCCTCTGCTTCCGGCGCACTCACCACAGCCCTTTGAGGGCTCGGGGACGAGGTTGGTCTTCATCGGCCCTTAGCATAATGTGTCGTAACTTAGGGTTTAAGGCATGACGTCTGGGTCATAGGCCGAGTCGTACTCGCCGTAATCGGGCTCAGGCGTGTTTAGGCCTTGTGGGCAGCCCTTTCCAAGCCTTATGGGCTTGTCTAGCAGGCTTAGTAGTACTACCCTGCTAGCCCTACTCTCGCCGAGTATCGGGTATCCAGTGAGATCTGAGAGTCTCTCAGAGACCTTCCTGACGTATTCGTGCTCCGCCATGTTAGCCTTGGAGAGCCTCATCCTGCTAGCCCCAACCCACATGTAACTCTTAATCTCTATGTAAGTAGGCTGAGATATGTCTACTAGCCTGGCGAAGCCCTTTAGAGCCTCCTCCGTGTCGTTGAAGCCCTTCACCAATGTTATCCTCAGTACTGTGGGGCTGGAGAAACTAGGCATAAGCTCTAGGGTCTCGAGCGTCAACTCCCAAGCCCTAGGCACTAGGGGCCTCGTGAAGAAGTTGTAGCTCTTCTTGTCCCAAGCCTCTATGCTAACATATAGCTGGCTAGGCTCCTCCTCGAGGTTGGCTAGTATATCGGGCCTAACACCCCTAGTTACTAGGAACGACGTCATACCCCTCCTATGTATCTCCTTGAGCAGGTCGCTGAGCAGCGGGTAGAGTGTGGGCTCTCCGGTGAGGCTAAGGGTTACGTGGACGGGGTTCATAGCCTCCTCCACGAGCTTCGGGTCCGCCTTGGGGTGGCCCTTGTACCCGCTAACCAGCATCCTGTGAATCCTTATTAGCTCGTCCACAAGCCACTTGGGGTCGTCTACTATTGGTATCTTAGTCTCATCCAGGTCTATCCCCACGTCCTGGGGCCTGATCCTCCAGCAGTGTAGGCATGCGTTCCAGCACCAGAAGGCTGCTGGGCTCATCTGTATGTCCCTGTGGCTCTCAATCCCGTAGAACTTGCACTTGTAGCAGTGCCTCCCCTCGACTAGCGCCTTGTGGGTCCAATAGCACTTCTTAACCACCGTATGCCTGCCGGCGAAGTGGTACTTCTGCTTGAGCATGACCTCGACTAGCGGTAGCCACTTCTCTGGTATACCCTCGGGTATCCTCCTAGACTTAGCTCTCGCCCTAACAGCCATACCCCCCACCTTACGCCTTTAATTGTGTTAAAGGCTTAGGCTTGTATAAGCCTTTCTCGGTCAAGTAGTTGTAAGCGCTATACGCCGCCACAGCCCCCATAGCAGCCGCCGTTATCACTTGCCTGAAGCCCTTCCACACAGTCGTGCAATCACCTGCGGCGAATATCCCCTCAACGCTCGTCCTCATAAACTCATCCACCTTCACATACCCGTCCTTGTCCGTCTCAACGCCTACCCTCTCGAAGAACTCCCTTGGAGGCTCGTTCCCGATCTCTATGAATATCCCGTCAACTTTAAGCTCCCTCTCCTCCCCCGTAACCTTGTTTACTACTACCACGCTCTCCACCCTATCCTCACCCCTAATCTCCTTTACCACAGTGTCAAGCACGAACTCTATGTTAGGCCTTGACCTAGCCTCTTCCACAAGGTAAGGTTTAGCCCTGAATCCCCTCCTCCTATGGACTAGGTAAACCTTCTTAACATAGCCGCTCAGCAACACAGCCCCCTCGAAGGCGGCGTCGCCGCCGCCGACTACGACTACGGCATCCTTACCCTTGAATAGGGGGGCGTCGCACACGCTACAATAGCTAACACCCCTGCCGGCAAGCCTATCCTCCCCGGGCACCCTTAGCTTCCTTCTCTCACTCCCTACAGCCAGTATGACAGCGCTAGCTGTAACATCTAGACCTCTACTACCCGTAACCCTAAACCTCCCGTCACCGAGCTTCTCAACGCCAGTAACGGTAACCCCCGTGACTATCTTAGCCCCAAACATCTCAGCATGACTCCTAAAAGCCTCCACTAGCTTAGACGCCTCAAGCCCCCCCATGCCAGGGTAGTCGTCTATCCAGTTGGTTAGGTTGAGCTGGCCCCCCACGTCCTTGCTCACAACTAGGGTTGAGAGGAGGAACCTAGTGGTGTATATAGCTGCTGAGAGGCCTGCAGGACCTCCCCCCACAACAACAATATCGTATTCCTCGCCCCGAGGGACCTTAACCCTCTTCAAACCCCCAAGTCTAAGAGACATCCTAGCTTCACCCTCAGAGAAGGTAAATATCTATGATCGAGAGACCTTAACTCTACCCTCTACTAACTCTCCAGGGGCCCTTCAGGACTTAAAGGCCTCCTCACTCTGTCGGAGAGTACGGCCTTCCTCACCAGGGCCCATACACCTTCTAGCCCTAGACCCGATATATGCTTGAAGTTTCTCCTCCAAGAACTCCCAGGGACTCTTAATCCTAACCCTAAGCTCCCCCTCAGTCTTGTAGACCGCGAGTGCCCCTATCTTTCTGAGCCTCTTCAATACGTTCCTAGCCGTCTTCTTGTTCATACACATCTCACTCCTTAAAAGCTCTATGGCCTCGAGGTAGTTGAGGTCGCCTCCCCGGCTGTAGAGTATGTAGAGTGCCGCCAGCTCCCTCTTCTTGGGTAGCCTCAACACGTGCACCCCAGGGCGGCTGGGGAGGCTTGCTTTCGGGGCTCAAGGTCGGCGCTCCTCACCCCTCAGTGTAGGGTAGCTAAGCCATCGCCCCCCAGCCGCCCTTCTCTCCCTAAAGCCTAACCCGCCTTTAATCCTTGGCTCTACACGATGATATGAGGGCTGCTGCATAGCGTATCACTCCTCTTAGGGGGCCGGAGGCTATGAAGCTTACATATTCCCCCTCTAGGGTACGGGCTAGCACAGGCCTATCCTCCACCTCAGCATAGACGGCCCATCTCCCTCCAATGATAGGCTCCACCAGCTCGTAGACGCCCCTCACACCGTTAACAAGGCTAGCTACAGGGTCTTTATAAGCCCTCGCTACTATGACCCCCTCAACCCTCACAACTCTTCCCCTAACCTCCCTCACACGAGGCTCCCCGCGACCAGCCTCACAGCCGGTAACCCACTCGCTCCTAACAAGTTCTAGAGCCCCCGGTGTGGGGGGAGGCTGGGGGGATAGGAGGGAGGCTGGGCCGTATGAGACTAGTATGGGCCCTTCAGGCCCCCTAACCGAGGCTATGCCAGGCTCTAGAGCGACTATAACCCTATTCTCTAAGGCCCAGTCAAGGAGCATCTCAACATCATCGCCGCTAAACCGGAAGACCCGCGACACTTCTAAGAGGAAGTAACCCCTATCTACCCGAGGCGAAGCACACCACCCCCAAGGCTCCCCAGCCTGGTCGCCGCTCACAGCCCCCTGGGGGGCTCGCCCCTTACATGGCCGGTCACAGCCTTTAAGCTCAACCTGGCTTCAAGGGGTATATCGGTTTAAGAGGATGTGGTAGATGGCGGAGTAGGCTGTAGGCTATGAGACAGGATATAAGCTTGAACCGGTAGCCCTTGATACTAGGCTCTGGGGGGCGGTTTAGTTGAAGCTCTACGAGTTTGAGGCTAAGCAGATCCTAGCTGGCTACGGGGTAGAGGTGCCCCGTAGCGTACTGATACTTAGGGGAGAGGACGCTAAGGCTAAGATAGAGGAGGCTGGGCTCAGGTTCCCCGTCGTCGTTAAGAGTCAGGTTCTAGTGGCTGGTAGGGGCAAGGCTGGGGGCATAAGGAAGGCTGAGGACCTAGATGAGGCTGTAAGGCTAGTCAAAGAGCTCTTCGAGAAGCCTATTAAGGGTATACTCCCTGGAGCTATACTTGTTGAGGAGGCGGTCCCCTTCGAGAGGGAGTTGTACGTATCCATCACTATTGATAGGAGTGAGAGGAAGCCCGTTGTACTGGCTAGCGCGTATGGGGGGGTTGATATAGAGGAGATCGCCCGGGAGAGGCCCGAGAGCATTATAAGGTATCACGTAGACCCCTTCCTGGGGCTTAGAGGGTATGAGGCTAGAGCTATAGGGAGGGAGCTTGAACTCAAGGGTAGACTCCTAGTGAGCTTTACAAGCTTCCTCCAGACAATGTACCGAGTCTTTGAGGCCTTCGATGCAGAGCTGGTTGAGAGCAATCCTCTGGGCGTTGTAGGAGATAAGGTAGTACCCCTAGACGCTAGGATAATAGTGGACGATAACAGCCTCTTCAGGCATAAGAGCCTGGTTGAGGGGAGGAGAGTCGAGCAGAGGGGGGAGTTTACTGAGTGGGAGGTTAAGGCTAGGAGCCTGGGCCTAGCCTTCGTTGAGCTCGACGGGAACGTGGGGGTTATAGGTAACGGGGCTGGGCTTACTATGGCTACTATGGACCTCGTATACCATTACGGGGGGAGGCCTGCGAACTTCCTCGATATTGGAGGGGGTGCTAGGGCTGAGCTAGTCAAGAAGGCCGTCTCATTTCTCCTAGACTTCCCTAAGGCTGACAGGATCTTCATGAACATATTCGGCGGGATCACTAGAGGTGATGAGGTGGCACGCGGAGTGGTGGAGGCCGTGAAGGAGAGGGGGTTGAAGAAGCCGTTGGTAGTGAGGCTCTCCGGCACTAGGGAAGAGGAGGGGAGGAAGATACTCAAAGAGGCCGGGATAGAGGCGTTCACGGATCCCGTAGAGGCTGTTAAGAGGGTGGTAAGCCTGTAGGGGGGTGGTCGTGATGGCAGTGCTCCTAGACTCTGGGGCTAGGGTGCTGGTGCAAGGGATTACAGGTCGTGAGGGGTCGTTCCATACTAAGCTCATGCTAGAGTATGGGACTAAAGTCGTAGCTGGGGTCACGCCGGGTAAGGGTGGCGGCGAGGTTCATGGGGTGCCTGTCTACGATAGCGTGGCTGAGGCTTTGAGCGAGCACCCCGATATAAATACCAGTATAGTATTCGTGCCGGCGCCGTTCGCGCCAGACGCAGTCTATGAGGCAATAGATGCTGGTATAAAGCTTGTAGTAGTGATTACCGAGGGGATCCCGGTACACGACACCATGAAGTTCGTTAACTACGCTAAGTCCAAGGGAGCATACATAATAGGTCCTAACTGCCCAGGCATTATAACTCCGGGTCAAGCCAAGGTAGGCATAATGCCAGGCCACATCTTCAAGCCGGGCCCCGTAGGCGTTGTTAGTAGGAGCGGTACCCTGACGTACGAGATAAGCTACCTCCTAACAAGGGAGGGGGTAGGCCAATCAACTGTGATAGGAATAGGCGGCGACCCCGTAGTAGGCTTAACCTTCACTGAGGCTATGAAGCTCTTCCAAGACGACGAGGAGACCGAGGCCCTCGTGCTGATAG
Organism: Aeropyrum sp.; assembly: GCA_015523465.1. Lineage (GTDB taxonomy): Archaea > Thermoproteota > Thermoprotei_A > Sulfolobales > Acidilobaceae > Aeropyrum. Next base: position 10,188 of record WAKF01000044.1, on the reverse strand, counting down.
GAGAGATAGGCGGTGACATGGAGGAGAGGGCTGCCGCCATGATGGCTAAAGGCGAGTTTAAGAAGCCTGTAGTAGCCTACATCGCAGGCAGGACTGCGCCTAGGGAGAAGAGGATGGGTCATGCCGGGGCGATAATAATGATGGGTACGGGGACCTATGAGAGCAAGGTCAAGGCCCTAGAGGAGGCTGGAGCGCTGATAGCAGAAACGCCCTTCCAAGTACCCGAGCTAGTGAAGAAGGCGTTGAGGCGGTAGGACCTAGCCTAGCCTGGCTAGTCTATAAGTCCCCTCCTCTTCAGGCTTTGGTACTCCTCACCCGTGCCCTCAGCAACCACCTCGTATAGCACAGCACTCTTCCCTTCCTTAGGCCTCAGAAGCCTCCCTAGCCTCTGTATAAATTGCCTCCTAGACCCCGTGCCCGAGACTATGACTCCCACGTTAGCGTCCGGTATGTCTAAGCCCTCGTCCCCCACAGTAGTGACCACCAGTACTCCACTCCTCATGGACTTGAACTTCTTTAGAGCTAGCTCCCTCCTAGCCCGGTCCAAGCCCCCGTGCACTAAGAGCGCTCCCAAAGCCTTGGCTATCTCCTCGGCCTGCCTCTTATACTGCGTGAACACTATGATCTTAGAGCCCCTGGATAGCTCTTCCCTCACGATCCTCTCTACCTCCTTAAGCTTAGCCTTGCTATGTTGCACTAGATCCCGCATTTGAGCGTGAACTCTCAAAGCCTCGATTGCAGCCTCGTCGCCCTTCTTAGCATCCTCTAGTATCCTGTCGAAGGTCCTACCCCTAGCCAGGGCCTGGTACTTCCTCTTTAGCTCGAGATACCTCTTCCTCTCTTCTCTCTCCAGCCTCACCCTAACCTTCCTGATTATAAAGGGCGCTAGGTAGCCCCTCCTAGTTAGCTCACCCGGGTCAATGCTATAGACCACACCCCCCACAAGGGGAAATATCTCCTCGTGCCTCCCATCCTCCCTCTCGATCGTAGCTGAGAGGCCGAGCCTGTAGGGTGCCGGGCTTGAGAGTGCTATGGTCTTGAACTTGTCAGCGGGTATGTGGTGTGCCTCGTCGAAGACTATTAGCTTGAACCTGGTAGCCAGCTCTCTGATCCTCCTAAACGCTGTCTGGTACGTTGTCACCGTTATGGGGGCCAGCCTCTTCTCCTCTCCATAGTAAGCCCCTACCATGCTAGAAGCGTCTGTAAACTTCCTGAAAGCCTCCATCCACTGGTTAACGTGGTCTCTAGTATAGACTACTATAAGGCTCCAGACACCCAGCTCCACTACACCCGCAATGGCGATTACAGTCTTGCCGGCGCCCGTAGGGAGGACTATAACCCCCCGGTAGCCAGCCTTCCTCCACGCCTCAAGGGCCTCTTCCTGATAGTCCCTCAGCTCCCCCGTAAACCTAGCCTTCCTAGGAAGCCTGAGCCCACCCTCCGGATACACTCTATCTACTACCTTGAAGCCCGCGTTGGAGAAGGCCTCCACCACCCTATAGTAGTTCATGGGCTCCGTTATGTAACGCCTAAGGTTCCGGTTATATGTGAGGGGGAGGCCCTGAGACTCGACGATCGGCTTTAGATAAGCCTTGCTATATACCGCTAGCTTCCCCTCGCGGGTAAGCTCCACCACCACAGTCTCTAGCTCCTCCGCCAGCCTCTCAATAGACTCCAGATCATCCTCTACAATCCCCTTGACGCTCCGTAGAACCTCTACCGCGTCCCGAAGAGTCATCCCGGTCTCCCTGAGCCTTCCAGGGTCTATCTTGAATATGCTAAACCCCCTCTCGCGGCCCAGATATCGGGAGAATGATAGTAGCTCTTTGAACTCGTCATCGTCTAGCCAGCCCTTCACCCTAAACAACAGCTCCCTTCCAGCCTCCACAGCTAGGCACCCTCGCTCCAGGGCCTCCAGGCTAAAAACTCTAGCTTCGACACCCCAAGCTTCTTGAGGGCATTCTCCACCCTAACTCTAGTATCCCCCGGTATTACTATCTCAGCGCATCGCCCCTCGATCACGACCTCAGACACTTCAGGCCAATCAGCCGCACCTATTAGTTCTCTCGCTTCGCCGCAACCCCTAACTCTAAGCTCCCTCAGAGCAGGGCACTCGTCAGTATATTCCACGACTGCGTAGACCTCCTTATCATCCACTACTGCCAATAGCACTGCTATTAAGTCGTGCTCCTTCGATTGCAGTATACCAGCTATCATGCTAACCTCCACGTCACCCAACGGCAATAGCTCGCTCAGGCAACCCCCGGCTCTCTGCGTGGGTTCCATCTCACCCCCGCCCCGCCTCACAGGGGGTCGGCGCTTAACACTCCAGTCATCGCCGGGGCCCACCATTTTTAGTCGTTTACCGGAGAGATTAATGCTCGCTATGACTAAATTCTACAAACAAAACTTATAACCATAGTTTTTTATATAATTTATAATTGTATCTAGATATTGAACTATATCTATTCTCTTCCGCTAACTTGAAATAGGGGGTTAGTATGGAGAAGCGCCCGAGCGAGAAGACTGGGAGGGATCTTGAGAGGCATGAAATAAGGTTTAGGGCTGTAAGGGTACTCAGAGCAGCTAAGAAGTACATCAAGTTGAAAGAGCTTAGTAGCCTAACCGGGATCTCGATGCCCCTCATATCAAGGTACATCAATGGTAAGATACTCCCGAACTACGCCACCTCCCAAGTACTTTTGAAGAGCGTGTTAAAGCGCGAGGTCGTAGCTAGTATACTGCTTAAAGGGCTTACAAGCGCCAGGCTCCCTGGAGGCCCTGTATACGCCCTAGACCTGGCAGCCGGGGACCCAGACATACTCTACCTGATAGCAGAGTACATAGCACACGACGTAGAGAGGGATTTCGATGTTATAGTGACTCCGGAGGCCGGGGGGATAACGTTTGCAAGTGCTCTAGCACTAGTCACTGGTAAGAGGCTAGTGATAGCGGCTAAAAGGAAGCCTATAGAGGGCGACTACATAGAGGTTCCAGTGATAAGGGACCCGGCCAACATAGAATACTATTATATACCAAAATACCCCTTAGAACCTGCAGAAGCCGCCATAATAGTTGACGACTTCAGCGTAAGAGGGGCAACCATAAGGGCTCTGAGAGACGCCCTCGAGGCCAACGGCGTCGGTGTGGAAGCGATATACCTCATAGTAGCATTGGGGGAGGAATGGGCTAAGATACCTGGTGCCAGGGCCATCCTAACCCTATAAACGGCATTTCAAGTGCACAGGTCCCTCGTGACAGGGTTGAGGTCGGCGAGGTCTCCCACTCTCCATCCCCTCAAGGGGGTCCGGACTCGGCAAACTCCTCATCCCTCATGTCTACAGGTTTAAGCCTGAGAGTTTACATTTTTACCGTGAACTCTTCCACCCTCACCCTCCCAAAGCCTATGCTCCTACTCTTACCAAGCCCCATGAGTTCTGCTAGTGCTAGCAGCTTTGAGGCTACACCCTTGAACTTCTCATTTAGGAGCTGGTAGGCCACGTACCCCTTAACTCCCCTAACCTTGAGGGGCTTACCCCTTCTACTCCCATAAAGGGCCGTCTCCGGCTTAACCTTATAGTCTACCTCAGCCACCATTAAGTCAGCCAGTCTGCCTACCACATACTGGATTCTAGGGTCTGGAGACCCCGCTACCAGGCCCGTAGCCAGCCTTGCTGCATAGGAGAAGATGTAGCTTGGCGTGGGTAGAAGCCTATAGGCGTCTCTAGTCTCCTCTAGGTCCTTACTACCCTTAAGCTTCGGCGGCGTCATCACCTTCGTTGATAGTATTAGGGGGGTCTCCATAACGAGTTTGAATAACCCCTGTTCTACGACTCTACTCCCCAGGTCCTCCACCCTCACCATATTGATTTCTAGCGGTTCCACGTAGACCCTTGCATAACCGATGTCAACTGTTTCACTGCAGGAAGCTAGGTCCTCTAGAACCTCGTTTAGCTCGTTGCTATGCATCGTATAGACCGATATGGCGGCCTGCAGGACCTCACCGCTCCTAACAGTCATGGAAGGGGTCTTATCACCCCTCCATACTACGTAGAGAGGCCTAGCCCCCCTGTAGAGGGGTGAGAGCGTCACTGGCTTCATTGAGCCTTTAGACGTGTAGAGCTTCCTAACGCTCTCCATGCACCCAGCTTTCCCCAGTATACTTTTAACGGTCCTCGAGGTAAACGGGGGTAGTATGGCGTCGCTCTGGAACCCTAGAGCTATGATTGTCGATATTATGAATCCCTTAGAAACCTTGAGAAGCTTGCGTTCAAGCTTCTCTAGGACTTCCAAGCTCATAGCCCTCAAAGACAGTCCTCTAGCGTCTCGGCTATAAGGCTTCTATACCTGCCGTCAGCCCTAGCCTCTGACACCGCTCTCCCTACATCACTTAAACTATCGAAACCCAGCTCGCTAAGCCAGTACCTAGCGTATGCTGCTAGCTTATCAGTATCCTCACGGCCCTCCTCACCCCTCTCCAGGGCGGCGACTAGTATGTCAGAGACTATCAGGTAGCCCGTTACGGCCCAGAGCACCCTGGCCTCCAGCCCCCGCTCAACGCCGGGAATATTACCCAGCCCTCCAAGGTGATTCAAGACGTTACGCAATCTTTCAGGCGAGGCTGAAGTCTGCAGTGAGTTTAGGGCGGCGAGTGCAAGGTCCCTCAGCTCCCGGCTCCACGAGAGAGCCTTACCAACGTAATCCTTCCTCAGCCTGGAGAGGGCCTCTAGGACCTCCCCGGACCTTCCCTCCCTGACAACATCCTTAGGCCTCCTCCCCTCCATAGCTGAGTGATGCCTAGCTATAGCCTTCGACGCCAGTATCAAGGTTAGATGTGAACTATAGCTCCTACAATCCCTAGAAGCCTCGTATAGGAGCGCTGCTGCGGCGTGTTCGTGGAGGGCGAAGTTACCCTTACCCCTATAGTAGAGCGAGGCCTTAGCGATGTCGTGGAGCCCAGCCGCAATGGCTAGGGCCGCCTCGGGCTTGAAGCCAGCAACCCTAAAACTCCTAAGAGCTAGCCTGTCGGAGAAGACTCTGTGGGAGAAGGCCGTAACGCCTTCTAGGTGCCCTTGGAGGCTAGTGCACCTGGTGAAGTCTGCTACAGGCCACTTGTTACTGCATGCATTCTCACCCATCACTCTATCACCCTCCTAGAGGCGTCCACGTCAACGCTCAATCCAAGGCCCTCAAGGTAGGCCCCCTCCCTAGCCTTAATGTAGAAGTCTCCCAGGTACCCCTTCACGCCGCAGGACCTCAAGTCCCTGCGTAACAGTTCTGCAAGCTTCCTACAATAGACCTTGCCGGCCTCAAGCTGGTCGAGGTATCTTGTTAGCTCCCTAGCCTCACATGTCTTTTCTTCGCTGGCGAACGCTATCTCTATAAGGCCTTTATCGTTTGTCAAGACACTCTTAAACCCGTCCCACCTTCTAGCTATGACTCCGAAGTCTAGGTTAACGTAGTCCTCCCTGGGATTGGGGCCGACGAGGACTTTAGCCTGTATGCTGGAGCCTGTTAGGGAGCACAGGTTTAGCCTATCTAAAAGATTTATAATATATCCTGGGCTAGGCTCCGCTGCTAGGATCTGCCTAAACTCTCTTACGATGGCTATCATACTTCCTGGAAAGCCGTTCTTAAACTCCGACATATCCTCTATGAGGTCTGCATAGGATACTTTACCCCGCTCTGAAAGTGGAAGTCTCCATTCAACCAATACTCCCTCGGCCGCAACGCTCTTAAGACCGCTAACCACCTTTCTTAGGACCCCTTCGCTATAGGGGCTTGGAGAGTCTAGCGGGCCCCCTAGCACCGCTACCCTGCCAGCCTCAGAGCTAGACCTACAGTCCTCCAATACCTTACCTCGCCTGCATAGGCGCCCAGCCCTCTGGGCTAAACTCTCTATGGGCGCCGCCTCAGTGTAGAGTACGTGGGCGTTCACATCTACTCCAGCCTCGATTACCTGAGTCGAGACTATTAGGTTGGCATTCGCAGCCCCCTTCATAGCCTTTTCCTTATCACCCTCGCTAAGCCTCCCATGAACTAGTACTGGATTGCAGCCGAGCGTTTCAGCGAGATACCTATAAGCTGCTATAGCCCTTGGCACGGTGTTAAGTGCGACCATTACTCTTAAGCCGCTCTCTGCATCATGGCAGGCCTGGGCTAGGACCTTCTCCAACTCGTACCCCATAACCTCCGTCTTCCAGTCAATACTATGGTCGTCTGTAAAATCGCGGTCATCTACAGCTTCTACAGCAGCGTACCTGCGGCCTCCGCCAGCCACTTTAACCCTCGAAACCCACATTCCACTACCCTCAAGCATGACAACCCTAACGCGAGAACCCATCATGCCAAGCCTCCTCACAAGATCCCTAACGAGGCTTGAATGGATCGTTGCTGATTCTATCATCAAGGGTACCTTGTAGCCTGCGAGAAAGGATATTGCTGCTAGCATAAGAGCTGACGAGGCCTCACGACTAGCGTCTAGGTACATGTGGGCTTCGTCAAACACGTTCACGTAGGAGACTATGGAGGCTAGCACAGGGTAATAGTGGCCCTGGCTACTCCCAGCCGCTATCTTAGCATACTCAACCACAGGCAGCTTGAACACGTTCCAAAAGTAGCTCTCGAGCGTGGTTACTACAAGCCTTCTCAGGTAGTAGGGCGACTTGTAGCCTCCAGCCAGGCCATCCCCACTCTGAAACCCAGCATCAGCCCCGAAGCGTGAGAAATGATCCCAGAACACGCTCCTAACCAGGGCCCTAAGAGGAGCTACGTGGATGAGGCCCGCAGCCAGCCCGGCTTTACGGGCCCTATCATAGATCTCGGGCGAGGCCCTCGTCTTCCCATAGCCTGTGGGAGCCAGCACTATAGGTATTTCGCCCCTCTCCAAAGCCTCCCAGGCAGCTTCCATCGCAGGCCTAAGCCTAGCCATTAAGCCCCCCTCAGGCTAAGGTCCTTGCCACCCCAGCAGCCGCTAGGCTCCTAGCAAGGGCCTCCAGGGCTTCGGCAGCCCTTTCAGCCTCCCTACCCTCCTTAAGCCTCAGGCTTGAAGCTGAAGCCTCTACAAGCCTGACGCACTCGTAAATGTAAGTCCTACTACCGCTCCAATAGTAGTTGAAGAGGCTGTGAATGCACCTCGAGAGAGTCTTGAGCACTCCACGCCTAGTAGACTCGTCCCTTATACGACTCGAGGACCTGAGAGCCCATACCAGCCTCGATGCCACCACATCCCTCAGCCTCGAGTAGACGCTAAAGGCTGAGACGACTTGAGCAGAGTAAGCCTGAGGCCTCCTACCCGAAGCGTCGATCGATACCAGGTAGAAACTCGAGTAGGGGTCACCAACCTCAACAAGGTACTCCAGCAGATCGGAGAGGTGTATGTAGGAGGCTAGCTGCAACACTATATCCCAGCTCGCCGAAAGCTCCTCACTCCTACGCAACTCTCTCACGAGGTCATTGTACGTGGAGCCCGTCGTACTACTTACAGTGTGGAACGACATGTAGACTAGGCCAGCATTCACTACAGAACTCAAGCTCTCTCCAGGGACTAAGTAGACTTCTTGTCTTTCCTGCTCTCTTCCCCTGCCAGCTATGTACGATGCAATAAGGGCTACAGTACCCCCTACCAACGCTAAGCCAATAGTATCAACGTCAGCGTTAATATCGAAGCCTGCAAACTCGTTAGAACCCCGTGAGCGACTCCAAACACCTCTAACCTTACTATATACTGTAACCCTCATTAGAGAGAGTAAAGGTACGTTCTTGGGCTGCCCGAGAGGACCTCCCTTATCCACTACTAGCTTAAGGTAGCACTTGGCGGCTTCAACCCAGGACACACTCCTGGGCTCCCTCTGGCAAACGTGGAGACCAGCACCCGGCTTTTTCTTAGTACCCTCAGCAAGGATCTTAGTATCTGGGGTTCCACCCGTGTATAGCTTAATGCTCATCCTACCATAAATTCCCTCCTCCAAAAGTCTGAGCATTTCTTCGGCAGCGTCGGCGTAGTCCGTAGGGTCCACCCGGATTTCGCCTCTCTCTAAGTTGACGGTTACAGCACCGCTCTCAATCAGCTCTCCTAGCATTGCCCCTACGCCGGCTAGCTGGAGGCTCCTTCCGAAGGTCTCTACCGGCGCGATCTTAATAGTGTAGACCCCTCTCATACCCCTCCACCCTTAGCCTACGGCCACGAGAGAGTCTCCGATAACGTAGGCTCTACAGTCCTCTCCATCCAGCCTCATATCGGCTGGTGCTGGCGGCGCTATGTAGAGGGTACCGCTGGTACCTACACCTCCGGGCACGTAGAACTCGTGCTCCCTATAGTCGAGCCCCCACATGGACACCTTCTCCACGAGCTCGAGTGAGAGGGGCGTCACACACCTAGCTGGCACGTAGAGCCTCGTCTTGAACGACTCACCAGGACCTATGATCTCCGGCTCTCTAACCTCACCCACTTTAGGGCTACCTACGACCGCTCCCAGCCCCTCCTTAGACCCTAGCCTAATACCTCCCCACGCCGCGAGTTTCAAGTAGTTTTCGAGTCGCCCATCCTCGATCCTGAGTCCCAGCTCTCCGGCGAGGCAATGCCTTAGTCTATCTAAGTCTAAGACCCACACGAGATCCATTTCCAAGGAGGGCGCTATTGACTCTCCCACGGCTTGCACCGGGAAGATCTGGCTTATAGCCTTTAGAAACTCAATCCTACCCAGCTTCTCTATGCTACCCTTACCTTTACGTACTAGACCCTCATAACCTTCATCTCCTCCCCCGGCCTTGTATGGAGCTGAGAGTAGGCGTGAGACTTCCTGGGACGATACTACCCCGATCACCCTCGCCACAGAGGCTCCGGCAGCGGAGGCTGCTAGAGTGGCCTTACGCGAGCACTCGAAGGGGCCTCCTAGGAGGCCTCCGGGAGATGAAACTCTAGCCTTAAAGCCCTCTGTTAATCCTAAAGCCGTATATAGCGGCTCCGAGAAGAAGCCTACCACAGTCGTAGGTGGAGGTATTGGTAAAGCTGGCTGTGCCGCCGATCCACCTTTCTGCCTTACAATGAAACCCCAGTGGAGACGGAATCTCGCATATAAGGAAAAAACTCGGGGCAAGGCTTAGCCCCCTCCCTAGGCTCCTAGCTCCTTCCTTAGCTCTGCTATTGCCTCGCTGGCGGCGAGTTCTAAGGCTTCTCCGAAGCTTCCCGCTTTCCTCACTGTAACGTCCTTAACGGTTCCTAGCTCTTCAAGGCCCTCTCCGTCGTAGTAGTAGACCTTGAAGCGATAGCCGCCTATCAGCCTAGACTTGACCGAAGCCCTCTCCACAGTCTCCCTCAGGTAGGCTTTGCTGTGTGGGGGTGTTACGGTGAAGAGCGTAGGTCCTACCGAGACCGTAGCCACGAGGCTCTTAACCGACCAGTGGGGCTCGTACCTGCTCCTCTTAGCCCCGAAGTCCATGTTAACCAGCATATTCACCAGGGCCTTGACAGCCGCCTCAGCCCTCCTAACCCTCTCGCCCGCAGGCAGCGCTGAGCCCGGATCGCAGTTTGAATACTCGCCCACGCCCGTGAGGTCTAGCGTAGTCATCATCGTGTATAGGGCGCTAGCTTGCTCCACATCTAGCATAGCCTGGTCCTGAGGCTTGGGCATATACCTCACGTGTAGCTGGGGTTGAGTCGAGGCTGCGCCAGCCTCCAGGGCGTCTACAGCAGGTACTAGGTAGCTGAATCTGATCCTGCTAGTCCTCTTAGTAGTGGCATCCGTGTAAAGGAACCCTGTGACGTCAGCGACCACGCTATCCGCTAGTATAGCCTTTTCAACGTCACAAGGATGCACTCCCTTCTTTCCTGTTATAACCTTTTGAACGTTCTTGGCGTCCTGGTAGTAGTTCTTGATAATGTTGCCATCGCTAAACTTAGGATAGTAACCTAGCACGTCCATCTTAGTAACAGGCAAGCCCATCGAACTAGCTATCTTAGTGAGGACCCTCATATAATGGTGAGCTAAGCTCATACCACTTATCACGGGCACAAAAGCTATCGTGTAGCCGCCACCCTTACTATCGGCGAAGACTACTGGGGCTCTCCGGTGCCTGTTAACGTTGCCCACAGTCTCAGCCATGTTTAAGGCTTCAACGTTTATGAGGACCCTAAGGCCTATAGAAAGGCCTACCCTAACCACTCGCCATCACCCCCCTTCACCACAC
>WAKF01000043.1 GCA_015523465.1 Aeropyrum sp. | reverse complement strand
GTCTACGACTCCCCGTAGTGTGGGTAGCCCGTAGGTGGGCTTCACCTCACCCCTCCTTACCGCCTCTATTATGCTGTCGCGGTCCGGCTCGCTCTCCACTATTGTGGGGGCTACTCCGAGCATCGATGTTACGTGGGCGTCGCTCCCGGAGGTCCTAGCCAGGGGGAGGCTTCGGGCTAGCATGATTACAGCCAGGTTTATGGGTGGCGGCGTGTAGGCGTTCCACACCTCGACGGCGTCGAAGACTCTATGGTTGTCCCTCAAGACCCCCCACCCCACTCCGTGGTGTAGCTTGTTTAGGGGGTGCACCGCTATCATTATGCAGTTCCTCTCGGAAGCCCAGTCCCTTAGCTCTAGGGGGTCTCTGGGTGCCTGGGGGCCCGGGTAGCTTGGGCATAGCACAACCACGTCGCCCCAGGTAGTCCTAACCTCGTTACCGTAGACTACCAGAGGCCCCCCCAAGACTTTGGAGGCTGAGTCTGCGAGTTTAGAGCCCAGGAAGGTGTTGTGGTCCGTCAAGGCTAGCGCATCTAGCCCCCGGGCCCTAGCCGCTCTAACCACCTCCTCCGGGCTCTGCTTCCCATCGCTCACGCTGGAGTGGCAGTGTGTCTCGAAGAGCACTGACATTAGAGGCCCCCCACTAATATCGCCTCCCAGGGCTAATCAAGTGGAGGTGGGGGCCTGTGGGGAAGAGACGGGAGCCGAGCCCCCTGGCTGGGGGCTGGGATGAGACGGCTAGACTCCGAGGCCCCGCCCTAGCCGCCGTAGCATCCGTAATCGTAGCCATCCTGGTCTACGCTCTGGGCGTAGAGGCCTGGAGGATCGTCACCTTTGGGGGCACGCTACCCTTCTACCTCCTAGCACTCCCAATAGCATTCCACTGGCTCGGGCCTCGGAGGGGCGTGGGGCTCATAGCATCGCTAGCAGTAACGGTGGCGGCGACGGACGCCCTCAAGGACCTGCTAGACCTGCCAAGGCCCCCCAGGGAGCTTTGGCTTGTTGAGGCCGAGGGCCCTGGGTTCCCCAGCGGCCACGCATCCTCTAGCGCCTCCTTCTGGGGCTACCTGGCTCTCGCCCGCCCCACACCCTACACCTTCATAGCCTCAATACTAGTCCCAGGCCTCGTAGGAGCCTCTAGGATAGCGCTAAACGTGCACTACCCTCACGACGTGGCCGGGGGGCTGCTGCTAGGCTACACAATGGCTGCGCTGGCATGGGCGCTCCAGGCAAGGCTAAGCCCATACACACTACTAGCAGCGGCAACACTAGCAGCGGGAGCCCTAGAGGCCCTCAGCTTCGCCAGGCTGGAGGTGGTAGCAGCCCCCCTAGGCTCCCTAGCAGGGATAGCAGCCTACAAGAAGCTAGCCGGAGAGGAGCCGCTGGGAGTCAAAGCTGGAGTAATGGGGAGCCTGGCAGCCCTAGCCCTAGGAGCCCCTGCAGCAGCCCTCGAAGACGAGATAGTAGACCTGCTCTCCACGGCTACAGCAGCCTTCGGAGCTATAGCAATACCGCCTCTAGCCCTAACCAGGGCTAGGACCTATCGCCGCCGGGAGTCCTGAAGGATGGGAGAAGTTGGAAGATGCCTTTCAGGCTTGGGTATACTCTCTTATAAGCCTTCAACGCCTCCCGGTACACCTTCATAGCCTTGGGATTGGGCTTCACTATAGTCTTAACCCTAACCATCTTAGCCTTAACCTCTAGGTCGACGCCTTCCAGAGGTGCTGCTGCAACGATAGCAGCCCCCTTCAAAGAGGCTTCTCGAGGCTCCTCTACAACCTCGACTGGGTAGCCTATACTGGAAGCTACTATCTCCGCCCACAGTTTCGATTGGAAGCCTCCCCCAACACCCCTAACGACCTTAGGCTTTCCAGCCAGCTTCACGAAATACTCCATAGTCCATGCTATGTTGAGGGCTACTGACTCCATTGCAGCTCTAACCAAATGACCTTTACTATGCCTCGGGGATAAGCCTATTATCACGCCCCTAGCCTCAGGCTCGTCTATAGGACTTCTTTCCCCGAAGAGCCAAGGGGTTGCTAGGAGGCCTTCAGACCCCGGAGGTATTGTAGCGGCTTCCGCTAGAGCCTCTTCTACCTTCAGTCCTAGAAGGGATGCAACATATTCTAGCATGAGCCCTGCTACTTCGTGTTCTGCTATTACCAGGTACTTGCTAGGAAGTCCTGACGCGAGGCTTCCAATGTAGTGGATAACGTCTAGTAGTCTCCGGCGGGAGTGCACGCCTATCCAGTCACTAGTTCCTATATATAAGTGGTACTCGCCCTCGCCGACTGCGCCAGAGCCTAGAGCGGCTGCTGCTATATCCCCCGTTCCCGTGAAAACCGGCAGCCCCGACTCTAGCCCCATCTCTGAGGACGCCTTGCGGCTAAGCCTGCCTGCTACTTTCCAGGGCTCTAGTATCCTAGGCATCTTTTCTGGCGGTATTTGATACCTCCTTAAGAGTCTAGGACTCCATTCAACCTTGCCTCCTCTAGCGTCTACGAGCCATGTTAGGTGAGCGTCGTCTGGGCTCACAGCATTAGCTCCCGCTAGCTTCGAGAGTATCCATGTCTTGAAAGTGCCTATTGTCGAGGATCTTCTAAAAGCGTCTGCCTCGTTCTCCCGGAGCCATGATATCTTGGATAGGGGATCTTTACCGGTCTTGCTGGGGGCCCCTCCCGCTAGCCAGAGCATCTCTGCTAGCCGAAGAAGGTTGTAGCCCTTAACCTTCAAGAATCCTCGAAACAATTCCCTAGGATGCCCTGCAGCCCTCTCGTCGAGCCAAACTATAATCGGGGAGAGCGCTTCCCCCTTCTCTCCTAGGAGCACAACCCCTGCTAGGTATGTCGAGGTCGATATACCGTCAACCTTAACTCTAGACCCGCCTACAGCCTCGGACGCCACATCCGCTATAACACTCCATAGCTCATCTGGGTCCTGCTCGGCCCATCCAGGCTTCGGGAACTTTATCGGCGTCCTCCTCTCCGCCTTAGAGAGAGTTTTCAGGCTCTTACAGTCTATGACTCCCGCCTTTATGGTCGTGGTCCCCACGTCTATGGATAATATAGATTCGCACCCCACTACGGACACCCATTAAAAAGTGTATGTTGAACCTCATAGAATAGCACCTTGTACTAGGACCTATGCAGTTGCAACCCTAGAAGGCTGGCCACTAGCCTCCTACAGCTCTCGAATCCCCTACAGTCTACATGACTTTTCACATACTTTACACGGCCCACATTAGTATAAATGTCGTCAAGATGTATCTCCCGATCGTCGAAGTAAATCATCCTCTCGGGAGGAATCAGTATACCAGTTTCCTTCAAGAACCTTGCCAGAGCCCTACCCTTCCACGGGTGAGGCTCTATGATGTGGTAGTCAAATATGACGTCAACCTTAAAGGCCCTTAAAGCTTCCATAGCTATCTCAGGATCGTTCCAACTGAGACTCACTACCATAGCGCCTATGCTACGAGCCCACCGGGCAAGGTCCACCATGTAGCCGTAAATCCTAACCCTTACGCCCCTGGAATCCTCGATTACGTCTTCACTAACCCTCCTAAAGGGTGGTGAAAGACTAGAAATATCGAGGTGATCCCATAAGGTGCCGTCAAGGTCTAAAAGAAGCATCCACGAAGTATTCAAAGGTCTATCGCTAGGCTTAGCCCTCAAACCCCCCGCCCCCATATGATGGCTATCAGCCTTACAAGCTTCCATACGTGTAGAGTTAAAAATAAAGTGCTGGAGGTTATGGACTAGAGGATAGGTTTAGGCGGGTTCTAGGACTTGCTTCCTCTCCCCTATTCTTCTGTCTCCGGTCTTCTGGGCTTGAAGTGGGTTATGTCTAGCACGGGGTTTCCTCTTCTCTCCTCCTTCGGCTTTAGTACTGGTTCTACCTCCATGCCTATGTAGACTTCATCGGGGCTTGCGTCTACGTAGTGTATTAGGCCTCCTACCGCGTCGTCTGGGGCGATATGAGCTATTACTAGGGGCTTCTCTAGCCTCTCGCCCTCCAGGGTCTCCCTTACTACCGTGTAGGCCGTTATCCTCCAGGGCCCCTTGACTTCTGCTAGCTCCCCCTCAGTATAGTCTGGGCATAGGGTCGTGGGGGGGTAATAGATTGTGTCGCCGCACCTTGTGCCCAGGAACTTGCCTTCCTCCTTGAGAGCCCTCGCCGCCTCTAGGCCGTGTAGGCCTGGAGTGTATACGTACTTCTCTACCTCCATCTTGCCCGGGAACCTGTAGGTCCTACGGGGCTCTCTCCACCACATGCTCCAAGCCACTACCCCTCACCCCTCAGCGGGCTCGAAACACTCTATGTCCGTTATACTCCCGATCCTCCTCTCCACAGGCTTCCACCTAGGCCTAACCTTCATCCCTATAACCCTCCCCGACATGACGTCCTCCGGCGTGACACCGCATAGCTTGTGGAAGAGGCCTGGGAACTCGTACTCGTCCTCCTTACCTGTATAGCCGGGGGCGTAGAGCCTAATCACCCCCACTATCTCCGGCTCCTCGAGCCTCTCCCTGAAGGTTGATATGTAGCTTACCACAGCCGTGTTAACCTCACCCTCACCGCTCACCTCAACCCACTCGCCAGTAGGGGCGAAGCAGTACTCGCAGTAGCTCCTAGGAGGCACATAAACCCTGCCGCAGCGGGGGCACCTCTTACCCAGTATCCTACCCTCCTTAAGGCCCTCAAGGAACCTGCTTACCGCTTGGCCTGCAGCGAAGGAGTACTTAGCCTCAGGCCTGTGCTCAACGAGCCCCGGGAGCTTGTACATCTCGTCGCCTTTAAGGTAAGTTCCGGGGAGCTTGGCCTCCTTACCCGCCATAGCCGTCACCCCCTAGTTGCCCAGGACTATAACTGTGCCAGCCTGCATCAGGTCTCCCCACGCCTGTGCTACCCCCTTGTGTACGGGCTTCTTCACCTGCCTTGCTCCGGCCTCGTAGCGGAGCTGCCAGAATATCTCAGCAACCTTCATTATCCCCGCCGCAGCTATAGGATTCCCAACGCCGAGCAGCCCTCCGCTGGGACTCGTTGGTAGCTCCCCGTCACGCTCGAACCATCCCTCCTCGAGGAGCTTGGGGGCCTCGCAGCGCCTAGCCAGCATTAAGCCCTCAATGTGGTGTAGCTCCTTATAGTCGAAGGGGTCGTAGGGCTCGGCTACGTCTATCTCCTTCCAGGGCCTCTCGATCCCAGCCATCTTATAGGCCATCCTGGCGGCGTAGTTTACGTACCTCGGATAAGCTAGATCCCTGTTGTACCAGTGCGTATTGTCTAGAGTCCACCCCACACCCTCAACCCATACCGGAGAGTCTGTGACCCTCCTAGCCTCGTTCTCGCTAACCATAACCAGCGCCCCGGCCCCATCGCTCACAGGGCTTATATCGAGCCTTTGCACAGGCCATACTAGGACCTCACTCTTAAGAACGTCCTCAACGGTTATGTTGGCGGCTGCCTGGGCGGCCGGGTGGTCTAGGGCGTTCCTCTTATTCTTAACAGACACCTTAGCGATCGTCTTCTTATCCACGTTGCACTTGTACATGTACCTCCTCATCTCGAGGGCGAAAATCCATATGAGGTTAGGTCCTAGGGGCCTCTCAAGTATAGGATCCCAGATGTAGGCGAAGACCCCCTGGGGGTGTGGGTGGGCTGGGCTCATCTTCTCCTCAGCCACAGCCAGCACGCTCCTACAGAGCCCGCTGGCTACGTGCCACCATGCTGCTATTGGCACGAAGACCCCAGTACCGCCGCCTACATAGACCCTCACTGTGGGCCTACCCAGGCCTCCAGCCCCATCAGCCAGGTACTCGCCCTTCATGTGGACACCGTCGAAAGCGTCTGGAGCGCTACCTATGACCACACAGTCTATATCCCTCAGCGTTAAGCCAGCCTGCTCCAAAGCCATCCTAGCAGCCTCCCAAGCAAGCTCCCGGGGAGTCTCAAGCATCCTTCTCCTAAAGAGAGTGAGGCCCGCCCCTACAATAGCCACCCGGTTCTTAACATGTATGTTAGGCCTCGCAACCACCACCAAGCCACCCCCCTACAAGCCCAAGATGACCGCCATGCTAGTCCTCGTAGGTAGCCCTCTCCACGAAGCGACGAAGGCCCTCTCAGCCCCAGCCTCAAGTTCCTCACCGCCCCCCACGAGCCTGAGATAGGCCTCAAGAACCCTGAGTCCGCCAGTAGCCTCGAAAGCCACCCCCATTGAGAGGCTGCCTCCACTGGGGTTCACAGGGTAGTAGCCGTTTCTGTCGAAATCTCCGTTCTCGAGCATCCTTGAAGCTTCGAAGGCGTCCCCTACAATCGCTTCTTCGAGTGCTAGGAGCTCCATGAAGCTATACCTATCCTCGACCTCCGCGAAGCTTGTATCCCTCATTATGTTCCCCACGCCAGCCTGGCTCGAAGCCATTGCAGCGGCCATCCTCATACTAGCCATACTCCCCAAGTCGTGCCACGCTGTGGAACCTGTGCCAGCCTCGGTAGCCCACCCAACACCCTCAATCCAGACTGGCGTGTCGGTGAGCCTCCTAGCGGCATCCTCTGAGGCTACTACAGCAACTACTGCAGCGTCGGTGAAGGGGGCTATCTCGTAGCGGGTTAGAGGATCTACTACGGGCTCTGCCTCCAGAACGTCTGAGAGGGTTATCTTGGCTGCATGGGGCGCCCTGGGGTTATGGAGGCCGTTGACCTTGTTCTTCACAGCCACCATAGCGAGGTGCTCCCTCAACACCCCGGACCTGGATGTGAAGGCTGAAGCCATGATCCCGGCTAGGTAGTGGGGGTTGGGGGTCTTGAGGGGCCTGAGGTAGAG
>WAKF01000042.1 GCA_015523465.1 Aeropyrum sp. | reverse complement strand
GTGGTGGATAGGGTCTTGCAGGGGTGGAGGGAGGAGGGGGTTCTAGCGTAGGACCTAGGACCTACGGGGGCTCGGGCCAGCGAAGCGGTCTTCACCCCCATCGGGTCTTAGCCGCCGGAAGTCGTCACGGCCCTAGCGTGTATTTGGGGTATGGTGGGGTTAAGGTTGTTGGCTTGCGGCGCCTACTTTATGGGCCTTGAGGGCAAATACTCTGGGGGTGTCTGGGGGCTTTGATTCGTGGTAGGGGTCTTGAGGGCTACTTCATGGTTGCTGGGGGGCTTAAGGAGGCTCTTTTAATTAGGAAACGTGATACAATTGATCTGGCTAGGCGTAGGTTCTTTCTCAGGCCCGAACAGGTTAGGCTTACTCGAGGGCCTACTAGGAGGGTTGCTGCAGTCTTTAACCCTGCCGTTGAGGTTGTTGGTGGCGAGCTCAGGGTTTACGCTAGGATAGAGGTCGGATACTACTCCTACGCTAGCGTGATAGGCTTCTTAAACCTGGACCTAGCCGATGTGCTGGGTAGGGGGTTTGATGGCGTTGTAGATACAGAGCCTATAATAATTCCTGGGGACTGGGTGGACTTTTGGGGCGCCGAGGACCCCCGCCTCTCCTACGTTGGTGGTGAGAAGCTCCTCGTCTACACTGGGAGGACTATATTCTACATGACGGGGGAGAAGGCCCCTGGTAGGACCTACCCCGTGATAGCCTCCGAGGGTGGAGAGAGAGGGTGGGTTAAAAGGGGTTATATAGCATTGGCTAGGGAGAGGAGCCAGCTCGTAGTTAGCGATAAGAACGCCTTCCTAGTTGAAGCTGGGGGGAGAGTCCTAGCCTTCCACAGGGTCCATGACATGACAGGTAGGTTCCACCTGCTAGCGAGCACTGTATCATGGCCCCCTGAGGGAGGGGGGCTGGCTAGGGTTGAGGCCTTGGAGAGCTGGATAGTTATGGAGGCTTCGCCCTTCGAGGATAAAGTTGGGTGGGCTACCCCAGTCTTCGGCTATAAGGGGAGGAGGGGCGAGGTCCTAACGCTACTTCACGGGGTCGAGGCTGAGACGCTCAAGTACAAAGCCTTCGCAGCGCTGGTCAACGTTGAGGGCGAGCCCAGGCTAGTGGCTGTTACTCCCAGGTATATAATGGAGCCGCGCGAGCCCGAGGAGCAATTCGGGGATAGGCCCCAGACGATATACCCCTGCGGGGCCTGGCTAGTAGACGACCAGGTCCTAGTATCCTATGGAGCTGGGGACATGGCGGCAGGGTTCGCCACCATAGACCTAAGCGCCCTGGAGGAGGAGCTTGATAGGGGGAGGATAGAGTAGGGGAGGCTATAGTAGCCTTGCCTGTAAGACGCGAAGCCCTACTATGGCTAGAGGAGGCTGGGTACGATCTTGAGGACGCTAGAGATGCTTATTCTAGAGGTAGGTGGTCCCGAGTCACATTCCTAGCCCAGCAGGCATGCGAGAAGGCGCTCAAAGCCCTCTGGATCCACCTTAAGAGGACGCCGCCCCCGAGAACCCACGTACTCCCAGACCTCGTGCCTGAGGGTGTTGACCTCGAGGAAGTGAGCCTGGAGGACCTATATCTGGCTTTCTAAGTACTACACAGTCTCAAGGTACCCTGACGCCGCTGGAGGACCTCCCAGCAGGCTTATAGTTAGCTGGGAAGCCTCCAAGGCGCTTGAGGTGGCGGAGTCTGTCTTGAAAGTTGTTTCATCGTTACTCCAAGACCCTTAGGGGAGGGCGTGTTATGAAGTATAAAGAATTACCTGAGAGGGCCTTGAATAGCGTCTGCATGGTGCTAGAAGCGGCGTTGGATGAGGGTTTTGACGTTGAGAAGGTTATAGTCTTCGGCAGCTACGCTAGGGGCGACTGGATGGAGTATAGCGATCTAGACTTGATACTTGTGGGTAGGTCCTGGCGGGGGAGTAGGGTTATAGATAGGCCCGATCCTATATACCGGAGGCTCGCTAGGATGAAGCCCCCCCGTGTGGCCCGAGCTACACTGCTATACGCCGGAGGAGCTTGAGAGTTTGATGAGAGCCCCCACTACCCTCGCCGACGCCTCTAGATACTGGGTTGAACTGGAAGCCTCGGAGGTCATGAGCTTGTGCAAGGGTCTCAGAGGCTCTTCAGGGCGTTCTTGATAGCCTCTATTATGCTGGGCTTCCTCCTCCTACCTAACCCTAGGTCCTCTAGTAGGGCCTCGGCTGCTAGCATCCCAGGGATCCCTGATACCCCGCCTCCGGGGTGGGCTGATGCCGAGGCTAGGTAGAGCCCCTTGATCCAGGGTAGCCTGTGGTTTGAAGCCTCTGATAGGGGGCGGTAGTTGTAGAGTTGGTCTGGCCTCATGGCTATGTGGAATATGTGGCCCCCCGGGACCCCTAAGGCCTCGTAGTCGCTTGGCGTTAGAACGTCTACCTTGACTTCCCCTTCGAACCTGAAGTATTCCTGGATTACGCTCATAGCCCTCGAAAGCAATTCTTCCCTCTCCCCGGCACCCCACCTCCTTCCCCCAAGGGCGTACTGGAGGTAGACGCTAGCCAGGTCCCAGCCCTCCGGGGCTAGGCTTGGGTCTAGGCGTGTGAGCACGTTGACCGAGACCCAGGGCTCCCTACTCAAACCCTCCCTCAAAGCGTCTGCCAAGGCCTTCTCAGCATAGTCTAGCCCCGGCATCACCACCACGCTGCTCCGATAGAGGTCCTCTCCTAGCCACGCGTAGGGTTCATGGGGCTTGGGGGGTCCTCCCCTGGAAGCTATTATCAGCTTGGCGGAGGCTCCCCGAGACTCAAGCCTCTCCACTCTCTTAACGACACTGTCAGGGACGTACTCCTCCACCATCCTGACGGCCCTCTTCACGCTAACCGCCAGGATCACTCCCCTCTTAGCCATGAACCTCCTACCGTCGCTTAACACAACGCCTACAGCCCTACCCCCCGCCACAATAACCCTCTCAACGCCGGCTCCAAGCACGATGTCGCCTCCGTGAGCCTTAACCGCCTCCCCTAGGACCTCGCTCAGCCTCCCCATCCCACCCTCAATGTAAGCCCACTCACCCCTCTTCCCGGTAGAGACTCCGAGGTAGTGGTGGGCTAGTATTAGGCCGGTGCCCGGGGTGTTGGGGGATACTAGCTCCCCAACCAGGGCGTCCTCGACTAGGGCTGACTGGGCCTCCCAGCTCTCGAAGAACTCGGAGAGTATCCTCGACGCCGGGGCTAGGAGGGCCCACGCTGTAGTCTCGGCTAGCCTCAGCGCCCTCTCCCCTATGAAGGGTAGGGAGCGAAGCCTGGCTAGGGCGTCTAGAACGTCTTCTAGACTGAGGGGAGGACTAGTATATAGGACCTCCAATATGGAGCCCGCAAGGCTCCAGACTTTACTCCACTCCAGGTAGGACCTAGCATCTCTCTCAGAGTACCTCGAGAACTCCCTGGAGGTCCTACGAGGGTCTCTATAGACCCTGACGGCCCTGCCAGAGCCTAGGAGCACGGTCATCCCGGGGTCCTTGGGTATGAGCCTCAGCTTTCCGGCGATCCCAAGCCTCTCCATAAGCCTCCGGGGGTAAAGGCCTAGAACGTAGGCCCCCAGAGGAGCTATAAATCCGGGCCAGGGGGTGTAGTTTGAGGCGAGCCCCCCGAGCCTGCTAGAAGCTTCTAGAACAGCAACCCTAAGCCCCATCCTGGCTAGTAGCGCTGCCGCCGTGAGGCCATTGTGACCCCCACCCACTACTACCACGTCGTACTCCGGCACAGCACAGCTACCTCCTCCTACCCCTCCTACCCCTACCCCCGCCAAGGAAGAAGTCTAGTCCCACAGGCCCCCTGGGCTTCTCCTCCCTACCAGGACGCCTAGCCTCTACCCTCTCAGTTCTAGCCTCGGTAGCCTTAGCCCTCTCCTCAGCCCTTAACTTCTTCAGCCTCTGCATTGCCCTCAAGATCTCCGCCTTCCTAGGACCTGCCAAGTAGCCTACCATCTTCTCGTCGAAGCCGTAGCTTAAGGCTAGCGCTGCAAGTCTGGGGGTGTCCCTCGACTCCCTGTATAACGCTATTATAAGTGGTAGGACCTCCCGCTTGACTGTAGACTTGCTCGTTAGGAGTCTGCGAGACAGTATCTCGGCTATCCTCTCCCTAACCTCCCTCACCTCCCTCATCTGGGCTAGGAGCTTGATCCTCTCGGGGTAGCCGTAGCGAGCCCTAGAAACCCCTCCATCCTGCCTAGCGAAAGCCACTCCGGGCCCCATTAAGTCGAAGACGTAGCTTAAGAGGCTCCACTCACCCCCATACTTAGCCCTGCTCAGGAACAATGTAGCCCTCGACAAGGCGTCTAGCGCCCTCCAGATATCGGCCGGGTGCTCATACTTCCTAGGGGTGTTGTCGTTGAGCCAAGCTATCAGCTCCTCATAGTCTTTCTCGCTCTGTTGCACTGCCTTCTTAACCTTCCAAGCGTACCTCGGGTAGTAGTAGACCTCGCTTAGCGTCTTCCATATCTCTACGCTCTTCTCCCTACCCCTCACAACCATCCTGACTATACTAGCCGTGACCTTCCCGTACCCCTCAGCGACCGCCTGTAAGTCGTTTATGGCGGCCCTAACGTCGCCCTCACTCCTCTCGGCTATGAACCTGAGGGCCTCCCTGTCACACTCTATCCCCTCAGCCCTGCATATTCTCTGCAGCAGGCCGACTATCTGGTTCACAGTGAGCGCCTTGAACTCGACTAGCAGGCTTAACTCCCTAAGCGGCCTTAGATGGTCCTTCCAGGGGTCGTTAGCCGTCATTACTATGGGGTTCCTAGTCTCCCTTATGACATTGACGAGAGCTTCAACACCCCCAGCATCCTCTCTAGGGTTTATGCCGTCAACCTCGTCTAGCAGGATGATAACGCCCCTCTTAAACATACTCCTTCTCCTAGCCGCCACACCAACGATCCTCTCGATATCACTCCTCCTCCTATAGTCGCTGGCGTTCAACTCCAGCACTTCTAGGTCGTACTCATTTGCTATAGCCTCGACTAGGCTAGTCTTTCCTACGCCCGGAGGGCCGTAGAGGAGAGCAGCCCTCTTCTCGGGTATCCTACCTTCAAGCCAAGACTTAACCCAGGGTATGAGTATGTTCTTAGCCTTGTCTTGGTCTACTACGTCGTCTATTCTTTTAGGCCTATACTTTATAACCCAGGGTAGCGCCCTTGCAGCTCTAGCCCTTATCAACCCCTGGCACCACCCGCTTTCTTAGATAGCATTGCTAGCCACGCTAGGAAGGCTCCAAGCTGGATGTCGTCGTCGCTACCCTCTACTAGCCTGAAGTGAACCTCGCCTAGATAGTCTGCTATCACTACCCTAAGCTCTTCGGGTATCTTCAGCTCCCCGCTGAATATCTCCCTATGTATCTGCCTCACTACATCCTCCCCGCTGAGCCCGTATTCTATCATGATCTTCCTGAGCATGTTGCGGGCCGCCATGAAGTCGCCCCTCAGAGCAGCCTGAAGCATCTCTCTTATCTCTCTAGGCCTAGCCATACCCACAACCCTATAAACGCTGTCAACTGTGACCTTGCCGAGGAAGCTGGCTGCCTGTAGCACGTTTATCGCCTTTCTCATGTCACCCTCGCTTATCTCGTAGATAGCCTCGAGAGCCTCCTCTTCATACTCAACGCCCTCATTCTCTGCAATGTACCTTAGCCTCTCCACTATATCCTCCTTCTTCAGCGGCTGGAACCTGAAGAAGGCACACCTACTCTGAATGGGGTCTATAATCTTGCTTGGATAGTTAGCTATGAGTATGAACCGTGTAACGCTGCTATAAAGCTCCATAAGCCTCCTAAGAGCCTGCTGTGCATCGCTAGTCATGTTATCGGCTTCGTCGAGCAATACTATCTTGAATGGGATCTCCGGGGGTAGCCTGCTACGGGCAAACTCCTTCACCTTCTCCCTTATAACATTGATACCCCTCTCGTCGCTCGCGTTGAGCTCGAGCATAAACTGCCTGTAGTTCTCTCCGAACAACTCGTAGGCTAGTGCATGGGCGGCGGTAGTCTTCCCCGTCCCCGGAGGGCCGGCGAAGAGAAGGTGCGGCATGTTCCTCTCCTTAACGAAGAGCTTCAGCCTCTCAACAACCTCCCTCTGGTTCACAATGTCGTCGAGCCTTCGAGGCCTATATTTCTCAACCCATAGAACCTCGAGGGCTGACGCCATTCCCTCAATCCCCGCTAGAGTGGCTAATGGGGTAACACTAATATAAACGGGGCGCCCGGCCCTAGGGGGTGAGGGTGTCCTGGTGGGATGAGCGGGGAGAGTAATGGGGAGAGGGGTGTTGAGGAGTGGATGGAGGAGGCTGCAGACCTACTTGCAACTCTTATAGGGAAGAGGGTTGCTGGAGTCGCATTATCGCCGGACTCTGTAGAGCTTGTATTCGATGATTGCACGGTTTTGGGGGTTAAGGGTGGGCCTGAGGCTCTCGTAGAGGTAGACTCGTTAAACGATTTCGAGTGCGGGTGCCTGAGGAGATGTATTGAAACCTATGGGATAGCTAGGGAGGAAACTCAAGAATGCATGGAGAAGTGCCTTGAGGGGGGTGGTGGAGGGCAAAAACTGTAGGGTTAGGACCTGACTATCTCGAGTTTTCTTAGCATGTTTAGCAGGTTGTGATAGGCTATTACTCTCGCTACGTTCCTAGAGCCCGGGGGGCCCGGCTTCTTCATGAAGAAAGCGTTAACCTCGTATACTGTGCCCCTATAGCCCCTGTCAAGGAGGCTCTTAGAAATCCTGATGAGGTCTACTAGGAGCCCTGCCAG
Source organism: Aeropyrum sp. (assembly GCA_015523465.1). Classification (GTDB taxonomy): domain Archaea; phylum Thermoproteota; class Thermoprotei_A; order Sulfolobales; family Acidilobaceae; genus Aeropyrum. The sequence continues at coordinate 1,659 of WAKF01000042.1, read as the reverse complement.
GGCTGGGCTGTCGTTTATCCTCATATTCACCACTAGCTCGTCCTCCAGGCCGTTGAAGGTCTTCCACCATATGTGCATCGAGACGAACTTCTTGTCGCCGAGGGGCTCTAGATATCCTGTAGGCTTTATGTAGTGTGGAGCGTCATAGCCCAGTATATCCTCTACTACGCTACTCTTAGTGAACTCCTTCATCTTGTTCTTTTCTGGCAGTGTAAGAGCTAGGAAGTCCATGTTGCCCCCTATGTTGAACTGAGCTATGCTCAACACCCTCCTATTCCTTTCAGCCAGGTGCTCTAGAAGGTCTGCAGTGAGAGGAGTAGCGCCTGTAGCGCCATCGTCGCCGAAGACAAGGCCTCCGGCTCTCTCATATAGCGTCAGAATAGTCTTGTCGTTAGCCAGGGGGGCGGGGATCCCGTTGACCAGCGCAACCTTCCTACCAGTCCTAGCCATGTAGAGGTAGGTGGCGTAGGCGTAGGCGTGGCTTGCCGAGGCTTCACCCTTCTTAAGCGCCTCAACTAATTCCTGCGGGGTATTGTAAGGCCTTGCTTCCTCAGTAGTTATCACGTTTATAATGACGTCGGGCTCTAGCTCTTCAAGCTCGCCTGCAATAGCCTCCACAGCCCCCCACATGCCGGCTTCCTCGTCTAGACCCCTAGCACCCTCAACAAGCCCCTTAAGGCTTCCAGCATGTATCCCCCTCCTAACCTTTACAGACTTCAAGGTTGCGGGTACTGGAAGAAGACTCCCTAGCATCTCCTCTGCTACGTCGTAGACACTCTTACCTACCTTCCCGGGGTCAACGTCGTAGCTAGCTACAAACTCTATATCCTCTATTGGCACTTCGACTTCGTACTTAGCTAAGGGCACACCTATAGGCTCCAACTCGCCTTTCTTAATCCTCTCCACGCCGACCATTAGATGTGTAGCCACAAGGCCTTGCCCAAGTACAACCACCCGTACCACTCTGACACCACCTCCAACGCGGTCTTGTCATTTGGAAGAAGGTATTGGTGTAAACGTTCCAACGCCTATTTAAGGGGCCGCCACTCTATACTACATCCGACCCTCTTTAATATGAGTATATACATACAAGGATTTTACAGCTACATAAAGGTGGCTTAGAAGGGCAACGGACATTAGACCCGGGAGAGGAGCCCTTAAAACGAGTGCTAGAAAGAGAATGAATAACCTTACGTCTCGAGAGGCTAGAGAGTCTAAGGGACCTATGAGCGCCGGGTGCACACCGGCATCCCTCTCACCCCTAGTATGTAGGTAGCTTACAGCTAAGTCGCCGCTAAGCGCTGCTACAAGCACTAAGGCATCAACTTGACTTATCTCCCCGTTGGCGGCTAGAAACCACGCTATCCCAGCGTAAACCGCGATATCAGCATACCTATCCAGCATAGTATCAAGGAACCCTCCACTCCTAGAAGCCCTGCCAGTGATCCTCGCGAGACTCCCATCCACACCATCAACTATAGAAGAGATTTGCACCAAGACACCGCCCACTGGGAGATAGCCCATAGCTATTAGGATGGATGCTACGAGTGCCAGGGCGAAGGAGGCTATCGAAACCATGTTAGGTGTGACCCAGGGAGCCCTCTTAGCAATAAACAGGGCAACCATCTCTGCTAAAGGCCTATTAAGTATTCTTGAAAC
>WAKF01000041.1 GCA_015523465.1 Aeropyrum sp. | reverse complement strand
ATCCTAGGCTTACCCTTAGCCTCCAAACCGCCCACCCAACCCTAAAGCGGTATGGTAGTACGCTAGGTTTCTAACGGTGCAAGCCGCATGAAACCCTCAAAGAAGTGGACCCCGAGGAAGGTCCTACCCTCCACCCTCCTTAACCCCCCGGTTAACAAGGATGAGCACCAGTAGAGCTGAAGAAGTGGTAGTCAGTGAGCGAAGGGTACCCTGGGAGTCCTTGAGTGACTCTAGCCTTGCATAGCATGTAAGCCGTGTGATTTAGGTCTTTTGAGCGTCCTCTCAGCTCCTTTCCTTTTCTTGGAGGGAGGCTCTGTATTCAACGCATATTCTCCCCACCTTCCCTGGGAGTCTTTCTGCGAGTTCGTCTACTAGGTCCTCCGGCCCCTGTGCCGCGCTGTGGGGTAGATGTGCCATCCCTGCCATTTCATGGCCTCCACCCTCGCCTCCGAACTTCTCCGCTATGAATGCTGCTAGCTTGCTTGCTTGGATCCCTGAAGCTAGAGCTCTCTGGGACACCCTAATTGAGACTCTAAACCCCTCCCTTCTCTCGACAACCACTACAGCCACGTCGGCCCCCTCTGATATTAGGCTCCGTGCTACGGCTGACTCGTGGCTTCCTATATGGGTTGCCACAACGAGTATGTCGTGGCACGCCCTACCTAGCTTCAGCCTCGAGAAGGCTTTGAGCTTGGCTATCCTTAGTGAGAGATCTTCCTGCGCCTGCTGCCCGCTCCTCCTAAAGAACTCCATTACCCTCCCGTAATCTCCTCCCATCTCCACGAGCATCTGCGCGGCCTTGAAGGTGTAGGGCCCTACTATCGAGAACTTCCTACTATCAGATACTATGCCTAAAAGTGCTAGGCTAGCTAGCCCCCCAGTCAACCTCACCCCCAGGGCATGAGATAGGAGTACCGCGACCTCGGTTGTAGACGCTGCATCGGGGTCTACTATAGCCAAGTCTGACGCCTCAGCCAGGCTCCCGGGCTCGTGGTGATCTACGACAACCCGAGCCCCGGCGGTGAGATAGAGTTTCAGGGCGCCGCCTAGCTGGGGCGAGTTTGTGGCGTCTACCGCTATGGCGAGCCTGTAGGTCCTACTCTCGCATGGCCCCGGGGGGGTTAGGGATAGCTCGGATAATGCGTCTTTAGCCTGCTTCCCCGGGCCTTCAGGCACCTCAAGGCACGTTTCTACCCCCAGACTCTCGGCTATCCTAGCCACTATCATAGCCGAGGCTATGGCGTCTAGGTCCGCGTTCCTATGCGTTATTATGGCCGTCTCTCCGGCTCTCCTTAGCATGTCTGCGAGCCTTGACGCTGTTGAGGCCAAGTCTACGCTCAAACTCCCTCACCGCCTCATGTATAGCAGCCTCCACCAAGGCGTCGAGACCCTCGACCCCCCTGCGATACGCCCTAACCTCCACCTCAAGCCTCACAGGCCTCCCGGCCTCGTGGGAGAGGCTCACTACCACGTCTATCTGGGAGGCCGTATGCCCTAGGGCCTTTACTAGTATACCCCTAACCCTCTCCTCAAGCTCTAGCACAGCCTCCTCAAGCTCCTCCTCTCGCCCCTCCACCAGCTCCAGCCCCTCCAAGCAGCCTCCTAATCTCGCCCTCAAGCCTCTCTAGCTCGCTTCTTAACGCTTTTTCCTGCTCCCTAAGGACCTTCAGCTTGATCTCCAGGTCCTCCTTCCTATTCTCAAGCTCCTTTTTGATCGACTCCTTATCAGACTTAACCATGACGAAACCCATAGCCTTGTAGATCTCGACGTCGTCCGGCAGTGCCTCTAGCGCTTTCAAAACGCTCTCGACCTCTGCGAGGCTAGCCTCCACGACGCTCCTCTCCCTAACCACAGTCTCCAGGGTCTCACGGATCTTAAGGTACTTCGTGTACTTAGCCTCAACCTCAGGTGGAAGCCTCTCAACCATCCCCTAACACCTAATCCCAACCGCACCAATCAAGGGAGAGTGCCTAGTGGAGGGATTTAAACCCAAGCCCCACAGCTACCCGGAACCGCTCTGAAAAGGCTCAACAGACCTGAGAGCCGAGTAGGCTGCATGAGCTAGCAGCAAGTAAGAGTTTAGAAGGGCAATCAGCCCCGTAGGGCTATCAGACTCTAGGGTGATATCCACACACTCCTCCCTAAGCTCAACCTTTACACGCCCACGCGAAGGCCCCTTCTGCTTAGCCTCAACCTGGAGGGCCGATCCTACAGCTTCAGAGTAAGCTCCCAAGCACAGATCCACAATAGAAGCATACATTAGCCAGACCCCCCAGGCCTCCCAGGCTAGGTTCTATCCAGGTCTCCTCAAAATGTAGCCTCCCACCAGGCCTATAATTAAAGCTAGAACCACCGCCACCCCAAGTCCGCTGAGGCTCACGCCTTCACTAACAGTCACGGTCTCCGTAAGAGTCTCTACAGAGGTGACGATGGTAGCCTCCACCCTTTCATCGGGCGTTACTGTTATGAATATTGTCCTCGTGTAGGGCTGAGTCTCCGTTACTGTCACGAAGGCCGTCTCGGTGAAAGCTATAGTCTCAACGGCTCTCTCGGTAACAGTCACAGTTGCAGTTGTAGTCCTAGTCTCTACTACGGGTTTTGTCACAGTAGTAGATACCGTGACTGTTGTCGTGGTACCCGGGATAGTCTCTGTAATCGTGATACTCTCCGTGACCGTTTCAGTAGTCGTCTCTACACTTGTCACAGTATATGTTGTAGTGGTGGTAGTCGTAGTAACCAAGGTTTCTGTAGTAGTTGTAGTCGAGACTGTTGTTACAGTCTCAGTGGTAGTCTCAGTTACAGTTGTAGTCGTTGTAGTTGTTGTGGTCTCCGTGACCGTAACCGTCTCAGGCGGAATGCGGGTATAGCCCTCTACATAAACGGGATTTATGCTTGAATCTGAGGAGGCTTGCAGCCCTATAACAATACTACCGCTTCCATCAACAACCCTCACCTCAACCAGGGTGACGTTATTGGAAGTCTCAACGTTAACTATTTCCCCAGGACCGTCAATTAGTTCTATGTCCAAGCTCTCTGTGGTAGGATGCGCTATTATCAAGTTCAACTTAGCATCCTTAGGAGCCCTAAGCTCTATCCTGTTGAAGCCTTCTTCGTTAAGGACCGTAGACTCTTCAACGTCTAGATAGCCCTCCACACTGACTAGCTTATTCTTGAACTCCTCTGCAACCCCTTTAGGAGCTATGATATCGCCTAACATTTCAACTATATCTTCAAATTTCCACTGTAGGGCCCACTCTATGGCTGATGATAGCAATGCCTCGGCGGTAGACGGGTCGGTAGCTTCAGGTTCGAAGGTGAAGTACACAGCCCTATACCCCCAGGGATCCCAATACTTGTCATGGACTATTATGGCGGCAAGGTAGTCGTCGCTGATTGCTACAAGCTCCACAGGGAGCCTTGGAAGGAACTTTTTGAACACTACTTTAGGGACTGTAAATTCTAAGTCCACCACTCCCAAGCCCTCCAGCGTGAAGCTCATGTAGAAGCTTGAGCCCTCTATGGTGGATGAGGTTAGCAGGTTTCTCATGAACGCTATATCTCCTTCAAAAGCTGATCTTAAAGTGTCTTCTAGTAGCTGCTGGCTGACGCCAGCCTCACTTAGGTTCTGAGCTAGAAATGTGGCTAGCCGAGAGTAAAATTGAGAGGCTGTATCCCAAGCCTCTGGAAGCTTCTTGAAAGCCTCTCCAGCTATGAGTCTTGGAAGCGCTAGCTGCCACCCTATTGAAGTGTACGCGTCAAAACCAACATCTTCGAAGGCCCCCGGCACCTTAACCTCGATGGTCTGAGGGATCTGGAAGCCCAGCTCCTCCGCAGCCTCAGTAGCCTGTAACCTGCCGCTGAAGGGGATGTAAGGGAGTACTAACGGTATTGAACCAATCACTCGACCCGCAGCCTGAGCCTCTGGATAGCTTGCAGAGCAAAGACCCTCCGCTACATAATCTCTCATAATCTCCCACAGCGTTATTTCAGGTAACCCCAGCACCGCTGCCAGGGTCCTTTCGTTTATCATGTCTAGGTCCCAGACGCTAGTAGCAGTATGCCCTCTAGGCGCTACACGATATCTATTGTCCTCGTCGCAGGAAGTCCATATAACCCAGTCTGAGAGGCTTCCGTGGGTGACTATGATTCCTGCATGCCTCTCCTTCACATACCCTATTATATCATCGAGGTTTTCACTATACCTCAAATCCCAGTCTAGATAGTTAACATCCTCTACCCCGAGGAAGAGGTTGCTCAATATGATAGCCTCTGGCTCGAAGCTCCCTGAGGCTAGTAGTGAGCTGAAGTCAGACTCTGGCATAGCTATCATTATCTCGTATCTCCCAGAGATCGCTTGCCAGTTACGGAACGGGGGTAAAGCTAGCTCGCTCAGCCTGTTTGCAAGGCCTTTCAAGTCAACGAGAATAGCTCTAACTTCGCTAGGCATACCTATAGCTTCTGAAGCCTTTAAAGAGTTAGAGAATAGCTCTAGATTATGCCTGAGGAGCCACAGCCTAAGACTTGGATCTACTATGAGCACCTTGACACCTCCTTTAATTGTAGTATAATAAATTCCTTCGGGAGAGAGGCTCGTATTGCCGTCTACGTCTCTAGCTCTTGCCTTAAAGAGAACGTAGCTCCCTGAGGATACGGGTGGTATCTCTACGACTCCTGTAAAGATAGGTAGGAAGACCCTAGGCAAGTTTACTGAGGGGTCTATCTGCCTTAACTCACCTTCAAGATTCTCTAAGAAGACGTTAACACCATCCACTATCTCTCTTATAGCCTTGGTTATAGGGTCTGGTTCCACCTTAACAGTTGAAGCGTCGCCACCGTTCACACTATACTCTACCACCACGTCTTCAAGACCATTATCGTCGAGGGCTAAAACCCAGATGGCAACACTATCTCCTTCGTAAGCCACCCATCCTGGCGTTGATAAGCCTAAGTTCTCTGTAATCGCTCCCGATGTGATAGAGTCTAAGGAGAAGGCTAGAGCGAAGGGGATGCCTGTTAAGTCTACGTTACAAGTATCAAATGCTATGGTTTCGTTATAGACAATCTCAGCTCCGACAGACACATTAATAGTAGCTTGCGACCTTATTATGAGAGTAACATTAACCTTCTCTCCTATAGGGGATGTCCAAGTGAAGGTTACATCTAGAGACGGTAGCCCCGGCATAGAAGAAACTAGTATGTCTCCACTCATTGCTAGTTTAGCCGCACTATAGGAAGTACTACCTTCTAATACCCTAGGGGACTCAAAGCCTGGTATTGGAGGATTAGTTTCCACTGTAATCCTGTAATCTACTTGTATATTAGCCGAGTTCGCACCTACAATATACAAGTGTACCGGCTGTAAACTACAAATAGTCCCTGGGGGGTTCCTTTCAACCTTCACGAAATAGCCATCAGCATAACTAAACCCGCTAACCGTAGTTACTAAAACGTTATTAGCATCTCTCTCGTCTGTGCTATTCTTAAGACCTCTAACAGTTTGGAGGCTGGATGTAAGGTATGGTAATGAGGAGGCTGATATGACTAATAGCATCACAGCAACAACCACGTAGAGCCTTAGAGGATGGCGCATGACGCGCCACCCCCTACTCTCTTAACTCTTAATTAATTAGATGTAATGCTATTTCACTTACTACCAATATCGTGTATTAAGAATACGCCATGAACTCTTCATAAAAACAGTTAATTTACTACAGTTAGCCTCACTGTGATGGACTCTTTAACATTTTCCTAGGTTTTCCGAGCTTGATCCTAGGTCCTACCCTCTTCTCCCCATCGAGGTAGAACTCTACCAGCACTGTTCTCGGGTCTAGCCCCTTGATCCTAGCTTCCACAAAACCCTTGGTAACCTTGGGTTTCAGCCTGGCGTGGAAAGCTGTTACCATAGCGTCTGCGAACTCCTCCGCCACGCCACCCGTCAGGGGGTTTGCTACTAGCTCCCTCACAGCCCCTCTAGGTGGCGGGGGTGTGTGGGCTTCCCTCGATAGCGTGACCCCCTTAACTATGAAGGTTACAATGTTGTGGGGGCGTAGGTCCTCGGGTTTAAATGCATATGCTCTTATGATCCCCGGGTTACCCCTTCTCTCCCCAACCACCACTATCCTATCAGCACCCTTCAAGTAAGCCTCTCTAGCAAGCTCCTCCATGCTATAGTGGCCTCTAGTGAACCTGAAGGCTCCGGGCACAACTGCAACCAGGTCCTTTACGAAACTCCTAATGCGGGGGCTGGGGCGCCTACTAGTAGTCACCAGGACCCTGTAGCCCCCGCCGTCCTCCCTAGCCACCCTAACCCTTCACCACGTACTTCTTAAAGTACGGCGCTAAGCCGCTCCTAGGCGTGTAGGCTGCGCCAGCCCACTTATTCCCGCACTTCCTGCAAGACCATATCCCCACCGAGACCCTATACACACTACCCCTACTGCCACAGAAGGGGCACTCGTGTGGTGCATAGCGCTTCAAAAGAACGTCACGAACCCTCTTCCTAACGCTGACACCATACCTAGGCCCGTACCTACCCGCAGGTCCTACAACCCTAGTCCTACCCATACCCCTTCAACCCCCAGCCCTGCCTAGGGACTCTTCAAGGGCCTTAAAGTAGACTACCGAGGCCTCCCTAGCAACCTCCACAGCCCTATCAACCTCGTCAAAGCTCAGGCCCCCCGCCCCCGTCTTCTGCATCCCAACGATCCTCCCCTTCTCGTCAAAGGCTATGACGAGCCTCACGTCGGAGATAGCCTCCTCCTCGAGGCTTGGATCCACTACAAGGTAGTCGCCTATCTTAGCCACGGTAACCGTGACAACCCTAGTGTTAATCTTGAGTGGGTCGCCCTTAACACCCTTCTTAACCACGATCTCACCCGTCTCCAGCTCCTCGTAGTCGGGAAGCCTGGAGTCTAGGAGAGCCGCCATAGCCGCTAGCATGCTAGCATCATAAAGGTTCCCGTTATGGTCTAGTACGTATAGATCTACCCAGACGGTCCACACCTTCTCCCCCCTCCTAATGACGAGGGATTGTAGGTCTACAGCATTAACCTCCCTCAGGCTCCTATCGACAACCCTGGCAAGCTCTATGGCATTCTCGTCCGGAGGCCCCGGCTCGAAGAGCGGGCTTGCTAGAGGCACGAACTCCGCGTGAACCATCAATACCCCCTGGTCCGGCGTGTCCTTGAAGGGGCTGCCAACGTCTATCTTAACCCCAGCCATGACCTGGGTGTCACCAAGCTTTACCAGCGCGGAACCCTCAGCCTTCTCTACAACGCCAGTCTTAATCTCTATGAGCCTCGGAGTCTTCAAGTCCCTGTTATCAGGCCTAACCCCCTTCCTTAGCATGTTTAAGTAACTCTCCTTTACTATAAGAGGCGTTATAGGGGGCTTGTACGGCGAGATGCTCAACTCACTCTTCACCTCCAGCCTCCACGTATCCAGACCTTAAAGTCCTCTTCTCAAGCTCCACTATCCTGGTGATAGCGGTCAACGCCATATCCAGAGCCCTGTTAAACTCCTCCCTGCTCAGGACCCCGTTAAGCTGCAGCAGTGTTATGAGGCCTATGTCGGGTGCCGCAGCTACTGGCATATCAGCCTCCCCATACATATCCTCAGTCTCGTCTATATCGACCACGAGCACTCCATCAACCTTACCCACAGCAACGCCACCCACCAAAGCCCTTATGGGGACCCCTGCGTCAGCCAATGCTAGGCTAGCTGCAGTCACAGCCGCAGTCCTAGTACCCCCATCAGCCTGCAACACCTCCAGGAAAATGTCTATCACGGTTCTAGGGTACTCCTCGCTCAAGACTATAGGTTCTAGTGCCTCCCTTATAACCTTGGAAAGCTCAACCTCCCTCCTAGACGGCGCGGGGCTCTTCCTCTCTTCGGTGGAGAAGGGAGCCATGTGGTACCTAACCCTTAGGGTCGCCTTGTCGGGTAGCAGGGGGAACCTCTGCAGTGGTTCGCGGGGGCCGTAGACCGCTGCAACTACTCTGGTCTTACCATACTCTACTAGCGCAGAGCCGTCAGCATTCTTGAAAACGCCTACCTCCATCTTCACGGGCCGTAGGTCCTCGGGCCTTCTTCCGTCGTGTCTTAAGCCCTCAGGACTTACTAGCACTAGGCCCTCTGGGCGTTTAACCACCAACCCTACCTAACCTCCCTGATACTCTTCTCTTCCTCTATGAGCCTCATAACTCTCTCCGTAAGCCCGCTCGTATGCGCCTCCCTCTCAATATACTTAATGGCCATGACCGCCACCACCTCCAAATCCCTATTAGGACACTCAACATGTACCCTCCCGTTGACAGCCACGAACAACTTACACCCAGTTTTCTCCTCGATCATAGATATCATGCTCCTCTTCCTCCCTATAACCCTTGGCACCTTAGTAGGCGAGATCTCAACCACTACACCCCCAGTAATCCTGCCAAGACCCTTATCTTGGACTGTGAGCAGGGGGTTCCTGGTCCTCTCGAATGCTACTACCTTAGCCTTCACGTAATCCCCTATCCTGAGTAGGAGGCTCATATCGTCGTAGGCCGGGTTATACGGCCTCCCAAGGAAGTCTTGCACGTTGAGGACTGCAGTGTAAGGACTATTTATATCCACGAACCAGTTCATAACCCCAACCCCGCTTATGAGGCCTATAACGATATCCCCAGGCTTAGGTACGTAGACACCCTTAAGCCTCACAAAACTCTTCTTGCCACCCTCACCCTCCCTAACAAGACCTATAACGGTAGCCCTCTTCACGCCGCCCTCCTCTACGACGAAGGGCTTCTCAGCTTGCACTTCATCGTCTACGGGCTCGCCTGGGAGCACTAGCTTCCCTGCAAGCTTTCTCTCTCCAGACACTACAGCCACCCCAGCTCACGAGACACCCTTAACGTTAACCGTAGCATTACCCCCGGCTAGAGCCTGTATCCTGTTAATCACCTCCACCTGAGCCCCCGCAGGTATCTCGATCTCAGCCTTCAAGCTGCCGTCAGAGAGCCACTCGGTCTTCTTAAGCTCCCCGATCCTCTGAAGGGCTCCATAAGCCCTCGCAGAGTATGGGGGTGGTATGACTACTTCTAGAAGGGCCTTTGCGAGCCTTATAGGCATTACTCTGGCTAGCTTCCTGACTATCTCCACAGCCTGGCTCTCAGGGTCTTTGTAGAGGTCCACTCCAATCCTCAGCTCATCCATAGCAGACTCTATAACGCTCTCTGGTATTGGCCTCCCGGTAGTCGGGTCTATAGCGTTCTTAGCTATATACCTTATAACCGCCCTCCTCTTAGCCTCCAACATCCTCCTTCTCTGCTCGGCCGTAAGCTGTATCTCCCCCTCCTTTAGTATCTTATCTGCTATAACCCTGATATCGTCTGTTCCGAAGGCCTTTCTCAAACTTTCAGGGCTAGCCTTAAGCCCTCGACGTACATCCTTATATACAGTGTCAGTCCACAGTACCTCGTCTAAACCGATATCGCCCTTCTCACGATACCTGAAAGCCTCGTCGGGCTTAACGAGGATCTCGAAGCGCTGCCCCTTAACCTCTATCCACGCTATAACGTAGTCCTGCTTACGAGTCATAAGCCTAACCCCTCACAAGCCCCCTACCAACAAGTCAATGTGGCGGGACGGGGGGTTTATGAGTGAAGGCTAACCTACGCCCTATACACCCCTAGGTCCTCCCGCTCCTTACTAGATCGTCCTTAACCTTGTCAACGTAAACTTTAAGCTCCTCTAGGCTCATTTTCCTGAAGCTTTTGGTCTTCACGTCAGCATAGCCTATCTCAACGTAATTGTGTAGATTAGTGGCGATCTTAACTCTATCCTCCCTAGTCTCCATGCCCTTTACCAGGGAGAAGTATAGGACCTTGAGCACCATCATCACGGCCTCGTCGAATGTTATGTTATCCCTATAGTGCTTCTCGAAGTACTCGTTAGCTTCCTGGTCGCCAGAGCCGATGGCGACCGCCTTGAAGCTGAAGTATTGACCTCCAGGGTCGGTTCTATATATCTTCGGCCTGCCATCAGGGTTTATTCCCCCAAATATGAGGCCTACGCCGAAGGGCCTAACTCCGCCGTGCTGCGTGTAAGCCTGTTTAAGATCCGCTATGGCTTTAGCCAGGATCTCGATGCTAGCCGGCTCGCCGTAGAGTAGCCTGTGCCTTACAGCCACTATCCTTGCGTAATCTATAAGGACCCGGCCGTCGCCCCCCATGCCAGCGAAAGCCACTCCTACATGATCGTCAACCTTATAAATCTTCTCAACGTCGGCAAGCTCCATCAGAGGAGTGACCATCTTCTTCTCCGCAGCCAGTATCACAAACTCGTCCGTCTTAAGACCTAGGCTAGTCCACCCCTTCTTAACAGCCTCGAAGGCGTACCTAACCTGGTACAAATCCCCCTCGGGGGAGAAGATTGTAGTAGCCCTATCATACGCAGCTTGGTGAGGCGGGACGCCACCAAACGCCATAACCAGCTCTCCCAAGACTCTCTGCTAGGCGTGGAGGATATTAACCTATTCCACTGTAAAGTCTCTGCAGGGATTGTGGGGACGAGACCGACCACCGACCCGCAGGCGGGGATGAAGACTCTTCTCTCTACCGACGCCAACTAGGACCTACTGTTCCCCCATGTGCCTGGTGCTATAACGCCTATACTCGAGCCTAGCCACCTCAACGCTACCCTGTAAGGTATGCCTGCCACCCCCGCTATGAAGGCTGCAGCCGAGTGTGGCTCCCAGAGGTCTAAGAGGGACTCTGCATCGCTTGAAACTGCGAGGGGGGCTTTGAGGGCGTAGGACCTGCGGAAAACCCTATAGTAGAAGCGTATCACACCGACGTCGAGGCCCCTGACAGCGTGTGCCAGGCTTACCTCGAAGCCCCCGAACCCCTTAGCCCTCAGAATCCTCAATTCGCCCCTATCAACAATCTTCTCATACCCAGGCTCCACCTTCACTGCATGAACCCTCTTATTAGCCGCTGCATACCTCGCAGCATCGAGCCCTGTGGGCTGGAGTACAACTACGTCGGCTTTAGGCGCAGAATCTAGCCCCCTCCGAGCATCTCTCCTAGTTGACGCCTTTATGACAACCTTGGTGAGCAGCCTAACCCCCCTCTTCTCAGCCTCCCTCCGAGCCTCCCCTACATCCACGCCCGAGCCAATGTCTAAGACGACGACCTTGTAGCCCATGAACCTAAGCCTGTCTAGCATGATAGATAGCTCTTCGACACTCCTAGGTTTAATCCCGAAGTCAACGTACAATGAAGTCTAGACCCCTCCAATTACCTCGTGGTACTCCTTTAGAGCTCTACGCCTGCTACCCTGAAAGCCCACAGTAACCTTTATCACGTCGTCGGATTCAAAGACTCTAAGGCTCCCTAGGTAAGCCTGCTGCTTACTAAGCCTGATATAAAGAGTCCCATTCTTGTCAACCCTCTCCTCGAGACTAGCAAGCAGGTACCTCCGATCAGCCTCGTCTAGCCTTTCAACCATACTCTTAAACGCTTGAAAAGCCTTTCCAGGATCGCTTATCCCGGCTTCAAGGACTATTATAGGGTTCCCATAGTGACCCTCATACCTCTCCTCCCTAACCTCAACATCCCCCCAAAGCTCTCGAGGGAATACGTTCATAAGCGCCTTCATAACTCTATCCTTTTCCTCCGTCGCATGGACATAGACTCTAGCAGTAACCTTTATAATAGGCATTACACTCCACCCTAAATCCTTAATATTGTAGGGTCGAGCTAGGAGGTGAAAGCTTGTAGAGGGCGTGGCTACTGTAGGTCTCCCTTGTGGTACTTCTCTCTTACCTCGTCGGGGGCTATCAGCCTTGCACCCCTACTAGCCTCATGGCGCTTCCTGAGCTTCCTCTCCTTAGCCTTCTTCTTCCACTTGTACTTGTGGGTGTCCTTCAAGCCCCTGCTCTTCCTGAGACCCCTCATCTTCTTGCCCGCGCTCGTTAGGCCCCTGAAGGGCCTACCCTTATGCTTGCCCGACGCCACCCACTTAAGCTCGGGGTCACTCTTTATCGCCGGGTGATGTGGGTCTACCAGTATAACCTCGAACCACTTGTACTTGCCATCCTCCCCCACATAGTAGCTATTCAGGACTACCAGGTTGGGATACTTTCTCTGAGCCCTCTCCTCCGCTATAAGCCTGAGGCTCTTAGCGGGGGCGAACCCGTAGACTCCCATCCTCTTAGGCCTCCTACCCTTATTCGGCCTGGGCTTCCTCCTACCCCCCTTCCTAACCCTAACCCTAACTACGACCACTCCCTGCTTAGCCTTGTAGCCTAGAGCCCTAGCCCTGTCGAGCCTAGTAGGCTTCTCGACCCTCACTATAGCTGGCTGCCTCCTCCACTCCATAAGCCTCTGTCTCATAAGCTCTCCGTGCTCCCCGTCGTAGGGCCTCTTCCAAGCCATAGCTATGTAATGGTACATTGACTTAGCCATTACTCAGCACCCTAGCCTCCCTAGTCCTAGAGGCGTTAGAGGGGCTTAGAGGGGCTATAAAAGTTGAGAGTCGCCGGTAGAGAGCAGCTAGAATAGGCGCTAAAGGATTACAGGCTCCCCCACGATAACCTCTAGCGGGAGCTGGAGAGTGGAGGCGGGTAACATACTAGTTGGGATCGTTGGTAAGACTAACGTGGGTAAGTCAACTTTCTTCGCTGCGGCGACCGAGGTACCAGTAAAGGTTGAGAATAGGCCCTTCGTGACCATAGAGCCTAACGTGGGTGTAGCTTACGCTAGGAAGAGGTGTGCACACGTAGAGCTGGGGCTTCCACAGTGTAATCCTGTCAATAGCCTGTGCATCGAGGGGTGGAGGTTCATACCCGTTAAGGTTATGGACGTAGCTGGCTTAGTCCCGGGGGCCCATAAGGGTAGGGGGCTGGGTAACAAGTTCCTAGACGATCTGAGGCGGGCTGACGTGCTGCTCTTAGTAGTGGATGCAAGCGGTTCCACAGACCCCGAGGGGATTCCCGTGAAGCCCGGGAGCTACGATCCTGTGGAGGAGGTTAAGGCTATGGTTAGGGAGATCGATGAGTGGATGTTTCAGAACGTTAGGAGGGATTGGGAGCGGTTTGCTAGAAGGGTTGACACAGGTGGGACCCTAGATGTTGTCGGAGCCCTTGCTCAGAGGCTTTCGGGCTTCGAGGTTTCAAGGCTACACGTGGCCGAGGCCTTAGAGGCTACGGGGCTCGCTGATAGGAAGTTGAGCACGTGGAGTGAGGAGGAGCTACGCACTTTCATATCAGAGGTTAGAAGGAGGGCTAAACCCATAGTGGTAGTAGCAAACAAGGTTGACATGCCCGGGGCTGGTGAGAACGTTGAGAGGCTTAAAAGAGAGTTGAAGGACCTGCCTGTGGTGCCAGCCAGCGCCCTAGCCGAGGTCCTACTTAGGAGGGCTGCAAAGGCCGGCGCTATAAAGTACCTCCCGGGTGATAGTGACTTCGAGGAACTAGACGCCTCCAAGTTAGACGCAAAGGCTCGCAGGGTCCTGGAGAAGGTTAGGGAAGAAATCCTGAGGAAGTGGGGCGGCACTGGAGTACAACAAGCCATAAACACTGCGGTCTTCGACGTGCTAGACATGATAGTAGTATACCCTGTAGAAGACGTTAACAGGTATTCCGATAGGAATGGCAGGGTACTGCCAGACGCTCTACTTGTAAAGAGGGGTAGCACGGCGAGAGACTTAGCATACAGGATCCATACAGACCTAGGGAAAACGTTCCTCTACGCCATAGACGCTAGGACGCGCCAAAGGCTAGGAGAATCCTATGTGTTAAGAGAAGGAGACGTAATCAAGATAGTAGCAACGGCGGCACGCAGATAAGAGCCCCCAGCATTAACCCTAGAGGGGGGATGATGAAGCCGTCCCAGAAGGAGCCAAGGCTGTGACAGGCTCACGACGACCTGACCTAGACCCCAACTCCTTGAGCGTTTAACCGCCTAGAAGCTTGTAGAGGGCCGCTAGGATAGCTATAATCCATAATATTAAGGTGAGCACGAGTGGGAGGTATGCTGAAGGGCTTGGCTTTTCCTTCAAGTACTTAACCCTTAGGCTGTTCGAGTATCTTCTTAGCCTGTAGGCTTGAAAACCTCCAAGGCTTAGAGGAATCGGTAGAAACATTGTAATATATACAACCCTATCGGCACCATCGAGTAACACCCAACTAATAGCAATTATCACAAGCACGCCCATAATTAATAGTTCGTAGGTTTTAGCCATATCTTCCAGATACTTTATCCGCAAGCGTACTAACTCTCTATCCAAAAGCCGCCCCCGATTAAATATGGTGTCTAGGTATCACGTTATATATACTTTGCTCTACTCGTTGATTATATAATTTAAACGTGAGGGGAGTCTGTAGTACCTCTTTACTCTAACTATACATTGATAGCCTCTAGCAATGATATTAAGGCTATAGGTAGCTTAAGGCTAGTACCAAAATCGCGCGATTAGAAGCAGGCTTACAGCAATTTTCATATTAGTAATATCATATATTATTATTTATTGATTCGTAGAGGCCCCACTCTTAAGCTATAATAAGATTCGTTGACCTTTAAAACCTTAGTTGAACCGTAGACCGTTAGATCATGTAGATGCGGCGTCGCAAATAATAAGTTTAAGCGTCTAGTAGTTCCATCTTGCTCTTTAAAGGGTGCTCTGTATTGGAGTTGTATCTAGCCGTAGCCCTCCTAGCAACTTCAACCCTCGCGGGGGCTATCGCGGGCTATGTTGCCGGTGATATGAGGGCTAGGAGGGTTGAAAGGGTTCTTAGCGTGCTCGGGCTTACCGCTTATGCTGAGAGGAGGCTAGCTAGGCTCTATAGAAAAACTGCTTCGAGGCCTAAGAGGCGGTATATTGTTTTCGAGGTCCTATCAGAAGGGCCCTTAGAGTCTAGGGTAATGGAGGATGCTCTTAGGAGGGAGTTCGCTATGCTTTTCGGCAAGACGGCTTTAGCAGCTTCGGGCCTCTCCCTAGTAGACTTCAACCCTAAGACTATGAGGGGTGTGGTGAGGGTTAGGAGGGAGTTTAAGGTTCACGCCCTAGCAGCAATGGGGGCTCTCAGGTCTGTAGGGAATGTTAGGGTCATGATAGTTCCGATAGCCGTCTCAGGCACACTTAAGAGGGCTAGGAGGAGGATGGAGAAGCCCTAGAAGTCACAGCCCTTGATCCGCAGCCTGGAGGTCCTACCCCTAGACTCCACCACAGACCTATATATCCTCCAGTCCCTCCTAAGCCTCCAGAGCTCTGCGTAGGGGTGCTCTACGTAGGCGTGCCAAGGCGGGTCAACGTCCTCAGGGATCTCGGATAGGTAGTCTTCCTCCCGCAACCCGGTATCCCTGAGAGCCGCCCTCAATGCGCCTAAGCTCCCGCCCCTCCTAGCCCACGCTACTACAAGCCTAGAAACCTCCCTGCCTCCCCGGGCTAGCAAGACCTCAGCCCTAGCCCACTTCACGTCATAACCGGAAACCTGGGCTCCAGCCCTCCTTAAGGGGGTTGAGAGGGCCTCAATCTTCCTTCTAAGAGTCTTGAGGTTCTCCATCCCAGCCCACTGCATCCCGGTCACAGGCTTCGGCATGAAGGGGTTAATACTCACCTTGAGCCTAGCGCCGCTAGACCTCAGGACCTCGCCAACCTCCAACGCCATATCTAGAGTAGCCTTCACATCATCCATAGTCTCCCCGGGGAACCCTGTTATCAGGTAGAGCTTCACAGACTTTATCCCAGCCTCCACAGCGTTCTCAACCGCCCATAGGGTGAGGTTTTTGCCTATCGGCTTGAGTATGGCCTTAGCCACAACGCAGCTTCCGGTCTCGGGGGCTATCGTCACAGTCCTCTGGCCTCCAGAGGCTATCATTCTAGCCCTCTCGAACGTGAGACTCTCAGCCCTAAGGCTAGGGACACTAACCTCGAGGCCCGACTCCACAGCCTCCCTTAATATCTCGTCCGAGGCCCTGTTATCAAAGAATACCAGGCTGTAGAAGGTAACCTTCCCGACTCTATTAATTCTCACGCCATCCCAGAGCAGCTCCCTCAGCTTGCGGAGGCTTCTATCCCTCTTAGGCCTAAATATAGTGCCTTCCATGCAGAACCTGCAGGACCTACCGCACCCCCTAGTTGTCTCGAGTATGAAGGTCCTACCCCACACGGGCTCAACGCTGTCTAAGGGCTTCTGGTCGAGGGGGTACCACGTCGAGTCTAGGTTGTTAGCGTAGACCCTCCTCACAGGCAACTCTGAGTACTCGTCTACGAGCACGCCCGGAAGCTTGGAAAGCGTCTTCAGCCTTAACCTCTTACTAGGCTCGGAGAGCGCCTCTACTATATATTCTAGTACTGGCTCGGCTTCCCCCACAAGTACTGCATCCACGATATCCAGCACTGGGAGGGGGTTTGCGGTGACTGCAGGTCCCCCGGCTACTATTATGGGGTCTCCTTCGCCCCTATTCTTCCTGAAAGGCTCTAGACCCATAAGGTCTAGGGCTTTAACAAGGTCGACATACATTAGCTCGAAGGGGAGGCTAACGAAGACCGCTCTAACCTCTTCAAGCCCTCCCTTACCGTGAACTACAAGCTCGCCATCTTCCAGGAAGACGGCCTTGACGCCAACGCCAGCCTCGGAAAGGTAGCCCTTGAGTAGGTGAAACGCCAGGCTACTGTAGGCAACACTCCTTGGAGAGGGGTAGAGTATGGCTACCGAGTACCTGTAAGTCATAACAGTTCACCCATTCTGTCGTGAACCACAGTGGCTATCGCCATCAAGGCACTCGCCGCTGCATAGTCTGTGGAGAGCGTTATCCCCGGAGCTATGTCTATTACGAGGTCTGCATGTCTATATACTCCCAGGGGTATCCCCTCCCTAGCACCAACCAGCACATTAACCCTCTTAGAGGAGCGTATGAGCCTCCACAGGTCCTCCGCCACCCTCGTAACATACTCCCCCTCAGGCTCCATCACTATGATAGCCTCACTCCTCCTCTCCCTCACAAGCTGGTGAATATCTTGCACAAGCACGGGCACCTTCCAAGGCCTCCTATGGTAGCTCTTAACCTGGATTTCAAACCTGCTTTCAATCCCCTCCAGAACCCCCGCTATGAACTCCATCAGTTGCCTAGCGTCTACGGCACCCGCCGGCGCTACAACCAGCTCCCTTACTTCGAAGTTTTGGACTTCTCTTCCCACCCTCACACCAATGTTCCTGCAGGCGTCTAGGGGGCCGAGGTATGGCATTTGCACCACGCTTATCCTCCTAAAGAGGGGTAGTAGTGGGTGTTTCCCGGGCTTCATCTTCCTCCATTCCATGCTGCCGGGGTATATGGCTATGTAGGCGTCCTCTCCTATTATCTCCACAGCTACTACCTTGTCTGGGAAGTTGAGGTTCACACATGCCCCTGTAGCCCTTCTAACAGCATCCCCCACGACAACGTTAACGTCTATGCTTGTGAAGCTGTGACGTCCCCTCCTAGTCGTCCTCACGGCGAAACACTCCCCCGGCGATATCCTTCCCCTGGCTAAGGAGGCCGCGACATTGGCTATCTCCCAGGGCTCAGCCTTAGCATGAGCCTCGATGACTAGCACCTTATCCGCCTCCAACACAGTCTTCTCAACGAGCCTGGCGTCCTCCCGGCCATCCCTACACCCGTAGACTAGGACTAGGCCCTTAAAGCCCTTAGGAGAGGGCTCAGCCCTTAGCCAGGGAGCAACCTCTTCGATCCTAGAAGCCACTAGCCTCTCAAAGCCTAGTGAACACTTAACGAGGAGACAGGGTTCCCTCGACAAAAGCTTCTTCACCGGGCCTTGAGCTGAAGTGGCGATACCACGACAGCTTTCTCGGGCCCCCTAGGACCTGGTATCCAGAGGAGCTTGCTCTTAGCTATCTCAACCCTCCTCAGCGGGTATATCTTTCTAGCACTCTCGTCGATCAAGTGAGGAAGACTTCCTTCCTGATCTCCAAAGACCATTAACTGTATGAACTCGTCAAGCGTTGACTCCTTAGCCTTAGACTCTATTATATCCTGCATTATCTTGCGTATAGCCCTCTTCTGGCTAGTCTTACACCTATACCTTGTAAACGCCATAGCAGTCACCCTAAGGCCGTAGCCGTCCTTAGTCCAAACATCGAATATCCCCGTTATCTTGCTGCTCTTCCTCCTAGTTAGACTCCTAATATAGTCCCTTAGAAGCTCATGACCCTTGAAACGGGTGTAGGCTGTGTCACCCTCAACCCTTATTATCTGGAAGTATAGCTTTACGTGGACGTAGCTATAGTCACCGGTTATATCGAAGAGAGTGACCTCCATGACACGCCCTATAAGCTTCTTTGGGTCATCGGCGGGAGTCGTGCCCAGGAACGCCTCTCCGAAGACTGGCGGCGCTACCACCCTATACCACTTCTTGAGCTTCCAGGTATCCCTGACTCCACCCCTAACCACTACTAGCACCCACAGCCTCACACAAGCTCCAAGGCTTATCTAGGCTCCGCAGCCCTGAGGGAGTCCATCGCCGCCCTATAACATAACAGTATGTCAACAAGCGTATTTCGTAGCGATAGGATCCTCCGGGGGCTGCTACATTCCCTCACTACGACTCTACACTTAACCTCCCCACTCTCCCACCTACACGAGACGCTCAGCCAGGGAGGAGCAATCTTGTTATCAACCTCCAGCGCATCGGCAACCGAGGGAGGGCCTTGAAGTCGCAGCTCGCCTAGGCAGAGGCTCTCAGCCAAAGCCTGAGCCCCTCTCCCTCAAACAAGCGAGTCTCTACTAGCCTCCTAACAGTGCCAGAGCCTCCGGCAGCCTCTGCTTGTACTGGGGAAGCGATCCTCTCTCCCTCAACATTCAAGACTATTATAGAGTCCCTCTCTACTTGACCTAACAGCGAGAGGGCCTTCCAGAGCAGGTATGGAGAATCCCCTCTACCCCCGTCGACCAGGTACACCCTATGCTTGGTCTGGAGCTTAAGCCTACGAGGCTTAGCAGCCTCTACGGCATCCGGCAACCTCTCAGAATAATCCTCCAAGCTCCTCTCGGCAACCTGATATTCCACCTCGAGGTCTGCTGCTATGGACGCTAGAGCATGAAGCCCGCCTACCTCAGCAGAATACACAATAGTGTCCGCCGCCATCCTAAGGTCCTGCAGGGGGTTTAGGGGCTGCCTTGATATTATGAAGCCTCCCAGGTACTCGTCTATAACCTGCTCGTCAAACCGAGCCCAGGCACCCCTCTCCCTTACAACCTCGATCACAGCCTCAACAAGCCGTGCCACCTCCTCCTCCCCCCTCGCAGAGAGGCTAGCAAGGTTCTGCGAAGCCAGCCGCCCCACGCCCTGGGCCTCCAAGGCCTCCCTACAATACTCCTCGTCGCCGGTGATTGAGGGATAATAGGGGTTGGAGGTCCTAGAAAGGGCCTTGCAGGCGTCTCCGTGATGGGGCTTGTATACCCTGAGCCCAGTGTAGGTTTCGAGAGAGTAGCTGTCAACCCTCATCAGCTCCTCAGCCATGAACTTGTCGAGCCCGTGAAGCCTCCCCTCCCTCCCAGAGTACCGGCCCAGGTAGGAGCCCGCGAGGGCTAGCATCGCGTCCCAGCCACCCTTATAGCCTATGGAGCCTGCTACAGCAGCCAGTGTTATAGCAGAGACGCTCCCGTCGCCCTCGACCAGGTACACGTTTATAGAGGGCTTCCCCCTCAGCTCCCCAGAGTTAATAGCCAACACGGTATACTCCGCCTCTCCAGCCCTCACATTAACACTATCATAGCCTAGGAGGAGGGTAGGACCTTCAGGCTTGGGAGGGCGTAGTGAGACTCCTAGTACGGGCCTGACACCCGCAGCCATAAGCCTCCTAGAGGCGAAGAGCTGGGCGGCGAGAGAGTCGCCTGCGGGGTAGCTATACACCTTCACGAACCCAACCTTACCGCCATCCTCAACAAGCTTGTTGAAGGCCGAAGCCAGAGCCTCTAAAGCCTTATGGTCGGGCGGGGAGGTTAGTGTAAGCTTTAGCACAAGAACCACGCACCCCCTAAAGGGGCTACCTGCCCCCAGCCACTAGCAGCTTAGCCCTCTCAGGATCGTACTCCCAGTCCGGCGGCAGCTTACCCACCCTCTTATAATACTTGACGAGCCTCCTAATCTTAGACTCAAGGTCTAGAAGCCCCTTCTTTGCATGTAGATCCTTCGGGTGCTCCTCAAGATGCCTTCTAAGGTTTACGGCCTTCCTGATAAGGTTCATAAGGTCCTCCGGTATCTCAGGCGCTAGCCCATGCTCCTCGAGCACCCTGCTAAGCTTCTTCCCTAGGATCGGCTTGACGAGGGGTATGCCGAACTGATCCCTAAGTATGACGCCTATCATGCTCGGCCCATAACCCTTCTTAGCAAGCTCAACGATTATCTGCTCCACCTCCTCAGGGCTAAATGTGAGCCAGGGCGGAGGCTGCGGCCTCGCAGGCCTAGTAGAGTGGGATTGACCCTTCTCTCTACGCTTATTCACGCCTCAACCCCCCATAGCCTGCTAGAGATGCACGCGCCCAAAGCCCATAAAGGCTACCCTGCTACGATTTCCAAACGTATACTATCCTGCTTAAGCTCTTCCAGACCAGTTCTATTAAGTTAGCGAAGCCGACACCCTCAGTCAGTATCACGCTGTGGCATCGAAGACTAAATATATATTCAACTTACATCTAAACACTTTTTCCCATCACTAAGTATACCAATATAGCGATACCCGCCATTATTGTGCTATGAATGCAGCAAACCATTCCTGAAACTCACGAACCCTCCGGAGAGAGTAGAGGGTGGAGAAAAGGGTGGTATCGGGAGCAGGAAGCCCGCATTCAAGTTTAAGTGCTTCTTTGCAGCGCCAGGGCCCTTCATATCACGGTTATGGTGTAGGCACTATCCATACTTCCGCCGATGCTACATCCCATATGAATACGGGGGGTAGTATGGCTACGTTGGTCACGTTGAAGGTGGTTGTAGTGCCGTCTCCAGTAATAGTAGCATAGTCCGCCGTGCTAGCAATTACGGTGTTAGCCGAGTTCTTTAGGAAGACGTATATATTGTATTTTTGGCCGTTGGGAGGTGCCGTTCCAAAGGATACCGAGACGTCGACACTCGTGACCAGCCAGAACCCCAGAGTGTTCAAGTCTACTGTAGCGCTGCTTGGGGCTGGCGGAGCCGTGAAAGAGGTTGAAACAGAGCCTGTATAATACTGGGCCGAAGCTCCCAGTGCGGAGGTGCCGCCGTTAACGTTCACGTTCACCGTATTTATGGACCCGGCCGTGAGTGCGTATGCTATAGATATATTCATTATCACAAAGTATACTGCTAGTATTGCTAGCAACGCGAGCTTCCTGCTCCTCTTCTTACCCTTTTGCTCCGTAGCTTTTGACATACACCCTCCCTCTACATCAGTCTGGGTGTTAAATATTGCATATAAGCTTTAATGCTAGTCTACAGGGCATAATACCAAATATATATCTATATTACGGTGATCGTGAATAGCTCTTATACATTACAAGTTCTTTATCACCCTATAAATGTAGAAGGTTGACGCTAGTGATAAGAGCGTTATTGGTATAGTAGCCAGTATTATCCTCCAAGCTACAGGCTCCACACTATATATAGCAGTTATTTTCATAGGCCTAGACACTACTACCCTGCCTAGGCCGCCACTATAACTAACTAGCTCTCCCTCGGCCTGTATGTTACGAAGCTTTAACTTGGTGAATATCCCCGCAGGCATCTCGGGAGGGAAATATAATGGAAACGTGGATCCCTCTTCAACCCAACTTGTACTCCTCCCCAATATGCTCTCCACCTCGACAAGATAATACTTCTTATACTGAGGCTCCACTGTTAGCGGCGAATAGACCTTAACCTTGATCGGGATACCCTCATAAGGCTTCCCATTAACTAAAACACCCTCCAAAACCAGCTTCTCCCTATCCGAAACCTGAATCTCCCTATCAAAGTCCAACTCCAGTATACCACCCTCTTCAACCCAAAACACCTCAACCCCGCTAGGCCTCTCAACTACTACCCTGTAAAGCGTAGTATAGAAAACCCTCGCTTTCCCCTTTTCAGGGCTACTTATAATGAAAAACCCCTGCTCGTTAGGCTCTATTATGGTTCCTGAAGGAAGTAAGATTGCCCTGGGCACTAGCATAGCCGCTTCGCTACCATTCTTTCTAAGATCTTCGAGCGGTATCAGTAGAAAACCGCTGTGCCAGTACTTCTTATCATCCACTACTAGTAGGTACTCAGTATTATATATAGCCGTCACTACCTTAGGAGAGTCTAGACTCAAGCTTACTGTAGAAGAGTTAAACGAGACTTCACCAACCTTAATTAGCGTGAGATTATGCCTTACATAGCCGTTATCAGATATAATTGTCTTAGGGACCCTGACTTCAATAACCGTTCCCTGCCTACCCCAGTACTCGGCTGAGTACACACCAGGCGGGGTAGAGACGACAAGAACCCTAACTTCAACTCTATAATAGGGTTGAAGCTGAGTTACGGGCGTATAGAATATATAGCACGGAGAGTTTATCAGTCTACCATCAACGATCAAACCTTCAAAAACGAGTCTTATATCCTCCGAGATATAGTATACTAGGGGCTCCACGATACACGCCTTAACCTCACGGTCTACAGTAAAGCTTTCATTAGGAGGTATAACAATTCTACTACCACCAACCTTAAATATCACTGGAAAATCGTTAGAATTATGAATCGAGCCTATCTCTCCCTCAGGCTCCAGAGCCCCGGCTATATAGGCATTGTCAAGTTGCATTATAAATACAATTATTATTAGTAACAACATTAATAGCCTGACACTAAACAGGTTTAACGCCTTAGGCAAACCTCCCTACCCGCTACTATCTACTGATTAAACCGTACACTACACGTAGTATTATAGGGAGAATAAGTAAGCCTGCTATAACGGCTACCAAAGGATTTAGGACAACCAAGCCTATATACGGTATAATGAAGAGAACCCTACCTCTAACATTGCTTAACTTATATTCTTCTACAACAGGCCCTGCATCACCTTTAAGCACTACAGTGTTCCTGTCAACGTCCTTCTCAACAACCCTATGAACCACTACCACCCCCTTCTTCTCGTCCCAGGCAGCTACCACATCTCCCACTGAGACTACATTGCCAGATACTGGCTCAACAATTACTATGCTTCCTCGGGGTATAATGGGCTCCATGCTAGAAGTTGGAATTAGATACATATCTACACCTAGAACTGTAAAAGAGACCATAACCATTAGTATACTGGAAGCCAATAAGATTTCTACCATACCACTTATATAACCTAGCCTTCGCAACATAACACGCCCCCAGACAGTTTAAAGAGTGATGTTATAGCTGGGTTCCTCAAAACCTTCTCCTCACTATCCAAAGCCCCCTACAGGGCGTATTAAGCCTTAGGTTTATCCTTCAGAGTTAGATCGCATGCTCCACCACTCCCTCACGATCCATTCCCCCAGCCTCTTAAAGGCCCTAGCCCTATGGCTATACCTATTCTTCTCCTCAACGCTCATCTCGGCGAAGGTCCTACTCTCCCCCTCAGGCACGAATATGGGGTCGAAGCCGAAGCCTCTGCTACCCCTAGCCTCCCTGGCTATCCGGCCGCAGACTTCGCCGGTGAAGACCCTCTCAACCCCGGGCGCCACGTAGGCTACTGCAGCCTTGAAGCAAGCCCTCCTATCACCCACGCCCTCCATAAGCTTGAGCACGCCCTCAACGCCTATCTTCTTGTAGACATAGCTACTGTAGGGCCCCGGGAAGCCGTTGAGAGCCTCTATGAATAGCCCGGCATCCTCAACTATCAAGGGCTTCCTCAACTGCAGGTAAGCGTACCTAGCAGCCGTCAAAGCTATTTCTTCTAGGCTTTCAGACTGGATCTCGAGCTTCCTAGCCTCAGCTTGTACCAGCTCTACTCCATAGCGTTCCAGGATCTCCTTAGCCTCCTCCACCTTATGCCTGTTCCCCGTTACCATGTATAGCCTGCTCACCTTCATCCTCGCCCACACCACCCCACACGCTCCTCCTAGCCTCCACATACCTACCCCTAAGGGCTATCTCCCGGGCCCTCTCCTCGACGGCGTCCGCCTCACCCCCCATAACCGACCTGTATCCCTCGATGAAAGCTTTGAAAGCATCGCTAGCCACGCCAGCGTGGGTAGCCTCCACAGCCCTCCTAAAGAGGTGTAAGTCTACAGCCCTTTCCTCCACGTCCCTGGTAAAGGCTGAAAGCCCGTAGTCTATGAGGTAGAGGCCACCCTTTGATACTATATAGTTCGACGTAGTTGGGTCCCCGTGAACGATGCCTGCAGCGTGTAGCCTCCCAAGCTGGGCCCCAGCCTCCCTAAAGAAGCTGCGCCACCCCTCCCTGCCAACATAGTCTTTCAGTAGAGGGCCCTCCACATACTCCATAATAATCAGCCCGGCGCTGGGGAAGACTGCGTAGAGCAGGGGGGCGTTGACACCCGCACTCCTAGCCTCCACCATGACCTTAGCTTCACGCCTAGTCCTAGCACTCACGATCCTCTCGGCTAGAGTTGGGTGCATGTAGGGCTTCTTGACCCTAAGCTTGAGTATAGCCTTCAACCCCATGAAGGTGCCTAGCCTGATCTCGGACTCAGCCCCCCTCTTAAGCAGGGTCTGCCTACCAGCCCAACTTACTATCTCCCCGGGATCCAAGGGTACCACGGGAGGTCCACCTCGTCGATCCTCCACCTCTGCCTTATGAAGGCCCTTCTGGGGTCTATTGTGACACCCCGCTTGAACGCTGCGAGCCCTGTAACTGCTATCATAACCCCGTTATCCCCAGAGTACCTTACGTCTACAGGCTTATAGACGGCCCCGTGAAGCCTAGCCATGATCTCCATCTTCCTGTTGAGAACCCTATTGGCAGCCACGCCGCCCGTGAGAGTGACCTGCCTCTTACCCGTGTGGGCTAGACACCTCTCAGTAACCTCTACCACCATAGAGAAAGCTATCTCCCTGAGAGTATAGCAGATATCGCTAAGCCTGTAACCCTTCCTGTGGAGCCTCAAAGCCGCTGTTAGGAGCCCCGAGAAAGAGACGTCCTGCCCCTTCACTATGTAGGGTAGCGCCTCCTCCAGGAACTCGCCTTCCTCAGCGCACTTATCCACAGCATGCATCCCTCCGACGACATAGGGGGGTGCGATCCCCACCTCACGGGCGAAAGTGTCTAGCAGGTTCCCTAGAGCTATATCCTCCGTCTCCCCGAACACCCTATACCTGCCAGCCTCATACGAGACCACAGTAGTATTGCCACCTGCCACGTAGAGGGCCACAGGGTCTTCTAGGCCAGTAGTGAACCTGGCAACCTCGATGTGGGCTACTGCATGGTTCACAGGCACCAGGGGCTTTTTAAAGTGGAGAGCTAAGGCCCTAGCAACTGTAGCTCCAACCCTTAAGGCGGGCCCCATACCGGGGCCCAGAGCTACAGCTATAGCATCAACATCGCCTATCTTAAGCCCAGCCTCTCTAAGAGCCTCGGATACCACTTCCCCCGCGACCCTAGAGAAGAAGTGCGCCACCTCCCTAGGCAGTATCCCACCCTTCTCGGGCACATACTGCCTCCTAGAGTCAGCCAGAACGTAAGGAGGCTCGTCGCTTACAATGCCCACGCCAAAAGTATGCGCCGTAGACTCAATGCCCAGGACGACAGTCAAAGGGGAGCCTACCCCTTAGGCTGAATGAACTCCGTGTATCCGCACTTACCACAATGCCATCTCTCGACGGGAACTCTGTGGTGAGCCATTATACTGCCACACCTAGGGCACCTTTTATTTTTTAACTTTATATGCCCTTTTTCGTAGTCGTACTCATACAGTTTGTGGACATAGAGCTTGAGCTTCTTCTTTTCAGCCACTAGCCATCACCCCTCGCCAGCCAGGGGGTCTACGCCGCCGTTCCTCTCTATAATATGCTTAGGCTCGAACTGGAGGGCCCTATCCACAGTATCGTACACGTGAACCCTAACCCTACTCCTACCAACACCATACTCCGTCTTGATCTCCCTCACGTAAACCCTCTTCACATCAACTCCAAGCTTCTCAGCCAGGGCCTGACGCAATAGTATCCTCATGGGTGTAGGCTTTAGCTCGTGGTGAAGAGTCATTATTATCTCACGCCTCTTAACCAGAGGGTTATACCAGTCCCTAACTACCTCGGCCCACCCCATCTCCCCTAGGTCTAGCTTCCTTACAGTTTGACCCCCCACAGCGGGCATTACGCATCGCCCCCAGGTAGGATTCATGTGGAGGCTAAAATAACTGTTAACCAGCCAGCCGGGCTAAGACTATTCCCTGATGAGGGGCGGCCTCTTAGTAGCCGCCTTTACCCTAGCTTCATCGATGACAGCGTCTATCCTCTCGAGGAAGTTTGCGGGTAGCTTGGTAAAGAGTGGTTCGACCCTACCTATCTTCGAGCCCGGCTTGGGAGGCTTATCAAGCCACTCATCCCATATGGCCTCGTGGACGCTACCCTCCATGCCCAGCATGCTCCAAAGCCTTTCTGCAGCGTCGGGGGTGAAGGGGGCTAGCAGGTGGGCTAGAGTCTTAACAGCCCAGAGAGCGGCATATAGAGCTGAGCGGCCCGCCTCCTCGTCCTCCGCTAGTAGCTTCCAGGGTTGCCTCTCGTTAAGGAACCTGTTCCCAGCCCTAGCAACCTCTAGTATGTGGTCCGTCGCCGCCTTGATCTTAATGACGTCTAGCTCCTCCATAGCCTTGCGGGCCTCTGAGAGAACCATCTCCACGAACTTCTTATCCTCGTCCGCCAGAGACCTCACCTCGGGCACCTCTCCGTCAAGCCTATTCTTTATCAGTGTAAGCACTCTATGGACGAAGTTGCCTATATCGTCGTTTAGCTCGCTATTAACGATCCTATAGAATTCCTTCCACGTGAAGTTAGTGTCCCTCGCCTCAGGCCTCATCCTGGCTAAAGCCCAGCGCCAGTAGTCCGCCGGGGCTATCTCGAGCGCCTCGTCTATCCAGACGCCTATCCTCCTACTCTTACTGAATTGCTGCCCCTCGTACATCAGATACTCGGTGGCACTTATCCTCCAGGGGAGCACGTAGGGGTCTCCCGATGCCATGAGCATTGCTGGGAATATTATGGCGTGGAATGGAATGTTATCCTTGCCTATAAAGTATAGGGTCTTAACCTCGCGATTCCACCACCACTCCCTCCACTTCTCCGAGTCACCTTCAGACTTCATGAAGTACTCCTTAGTAGCGCTAATATAGCCTAGAAGGGCGTCGAACCACACATAGATCGTCTTGCCCTCAGCACCCTTAAACGGCGCTGGAACCCCCCAGCTAGTATCCCTCGTTATACTCCTAGGCCTAAGGCCCTGGCTAACCCAGTTGAGGCTAAACTTCTTAACGTTCTCAGGCAGCTCCCTGTGGTCCCTAAGCCACTTTAAAAGTCTATCTTGGATCCTCCTCAGGTCTATAAACCAGTGCCTAGTAGTCTTGTAGACGGGCTTTGAGCCGCAGAGGGCGCATCTAGGGTTCTTCAGCTCAGTCGGGTGTAGGAGCCTACCACAATTGTCACACTGGTCCCCCCTAGCCCTCTCGAACCCGCAGTAGGGGCATGTACCCTCCACGAACCTATCCGGCAGGAAGGTCTTATCCCTCTCACAGTAGGGTAGGACCTCTTCCTGCGAGAATATGTAGCCGTTCTCCTCAAGCTTCTTCATAAACTCTATGACGAACTCCTTGTGCACCTTACTCTCGGTCCTGGTGTAGTTAGAGAACGATATCCTATATGCCCTCCAAAGCTTTAGGTTGTACTCGTGTACTTGGTCTGTGAGATCCTTCGGATGCACCCCCTTCTTCCTAGCTTCAAGCTCTATAGGCGTCCCGTGCTCGTCGCTCCCGCTGACAAAGACTACCTCGTGACCCCTAAGCCTAAGGTAGCGGGCATAGATGTCAGCGCTGAGTATAGACCCTATAAGAGTGCCTAGGTGTGGTACGTGGTTTACGTAGGGCCAAGCTGCGGTTACCAGGTATCTACCCATTAAGCGCCCCTTGATATGCTTCCGGTAGAGCGGGGAGATTTAACTTCTCTACGCTCTCCCGCCTGAGGCTCCTCGACGTAGATGGCTACTACAAGCCCTTCAGAGCCCTCGCACTCGCCGAGCTTCGCACCCACATAATCCCCCTCCCTAAACTCCCTCTTCTTAACCTTACCCCCGCAATCAATTAGAGTTACATACCTCCGCTTCAGGGCTAATCGCTGCTCCATAGCTCTAAGGTCTCGAGCCTGCTTTAGGGCTAGCGCTAAGGTAACTGCCACTAGAGCTGCTAACAATATTATCTGTAGGTTCTCTAGTGCTGATAGGGGGTCCATAGGCACTATTGCCCCACCCCCACAGTATTACCTATCCCCACCACAACCACAGTATCGCCAGGCTTTGTTTCCCTCCTTATAACGTCCTTCACCATCTCAACAGCCTTCTCAACCCCCTTTACAAGCTTTTCGGACATAGCCAGTATAGCCTCTTCAAGCCCCATCTTCACTATTACAGCCCTAAGCGGTATACCGTACTTCGCAGCTATCCTTTCAAACCTTATCTTCTCCGGCCCGATATCGCCTATAGCCGCTCCGACACCCTCAGCTACAGCGCCTGTCTCTTCGCCCTCAAGCTTCAGGGCGGCGTCGACAGTAACTATTAGCTTGGGCTTTCTACCCTCCTTGACTAGCCTTTCCACTAGAGTCTCTGTAGCCTTGCCGGGCTTCCCCACACTGCTCCCAGGCCCTTCAGCCTTGATCAGGAATAGTCTGCGGCCCTCGAATTCAACCTCGGTATAGACAGTCTCTTCTTCTATCCTCCTCCATTCTGCCGTAGGACCTGCTAGCCTGAGAGCCACCATCGGGCCTGCAGAATCCCCGATGGGGACGCCCTTGAGGAAGTCGTTGAGAGCCCTCCTATAGGCATCGGCTATCTTCATTAGCTGCGGCATTATGAGCTGAAGCTGCATTATGAGGATCCAGTTTCTCCCCTTTTCACCCTGGATTAGGAGGTGCCTCACAAGCTTATATATAAAGTTGAGAGCAGAGGTTATCTCGGCCGCAGTTTCTATCTTACTCCTCTCCACAGGATTGGCGTCGGGGAGGGCCCTCTCAAACTCGCTCTTAAGCCTCCTCTCCCTCACGTTTATAAGGTGCTCAAGCCTCCTTATTATGTCTACTGGCTCTATATCGACAGGCATTATAACGAAGAACTCCATGACGCGGTCGAGCAGTTTCTCGGGGTCACGAGCCCCCTGGGACACCATCCTCTGCAGCGTCTTCCTCCTAGCCTCTCCCACCATGCCCTCAAGTATTCCCAGCTTAGACTTTATATCGCGGCTCCACAGGTAGATTTGTAATCTCTGGTTGGCCCCCGCGAATATAGCTATGAAGAAGAGCAGTAGGAGTAGTTGGCTTATAGCCGATATCCACTGGGGGAGGGTACTAGTGTCTTGAGGCATGACAACGCCCGCCAGATTATGAGGTAGGGGTGTTCGGGCTAAAAAAGCCTCTTAGAAGGTTATAGGCTTAGATAAAGCTTCTCAAGGCTTATTAGGGGGGTTAGAGGGCTGGGTGGGTGTTTCCGTTGGCTCTCGATGAGCCTCCACGTCAACTAGTTGAGGCTGGTAGGGTTGCTGCAAAGGCTAGAGGATACGGTGCTAGCCTGGTAAAGCCCGGGGAGAGTTGTAGGAGGGTGTGCGAAGCCGTAGAAGAATATATTAGAAGCCTCGGAGCGCAACCAGCTTTCCCTTGCAACATATCTATAAATGAGGTTGCAGCGCACTACACTCCAGGGCTTCGAGACGACTGTTTCATACCAGAAGAGGGTATAGTGAAGCTAGACGTTGGAGCTGCGGTTGATGGATATATAGCTGATACTGCAGTGAGCGTCGCGTTAGACGAGAGGTCCCAAAGGCTCGTAGATGCTGCGTTAGAGGCGCTAGAAGCCGTAATGAGGCTTCTAAAGCCCGGCGTAAGGCTTTACGATATAGGTAGGACTATAGAGCAGGTGGCGAGAAGGAGAGGATTCAGACCCATAAAGAACCTTTCAGGACACTCTATAGGCCGCTATGTCATACACGCAGGGTTGACTATACCTAACTACGCAGATAGGACCTCGTGGATCAGGAAGCTGACGCCGGGCCTTATAGTAGCTATAGAGCCCTTCATGACTGATGGGAGAGGTATGGTCGTGGAGCATAGAGTAGTCAACATATTTTCTTATAAGGGTAGGAAGCCTAGAATGCCCTTGACAAGCATTGAAGATAAGCTGATATCTACTGTGGAGGAAAGGTTTAAGACAATGCCCTTCACCCTGAGATGGCTAATAGACGTGGCTCCCCCTGAGGACCTAGAAAAGGCTACTTTAAACCTTGTAGCTAAGGGAGCCTTCCACGCTTACCCCGTGCTAGTTGAGGCTGGAAGGGGCCTTGTATCTCAGGCAGAGCACACATTCTACATAGGCAGGGATAGGGTCTACGTTATAACTGAGTCGTAACTTCAGGCGGCTAAGAGTCCTTTCAAGGTACTTCCCGACTTAGACCTACCGAGGGACGGTTAGATAAAGCCCCTGAGGCCGCTACAGTATGGAGGACTAGATGGATGCGGAGGTGAGTTTCCCGTGGCGAAGCTAACCTATTACGGACATGCAGCTTTCGAGCTAGTTATAGACGATAGAAAGGTCCTTATAGACCCTTGGCTTACAAACCCTAAGAGCCCTGTGAAGCCTTCCGACGTGAAGGACGTTGACCTAGTCCTAGTTACTCACAGCCACTTTGACCATGTAGGAGACTCTGTCGAGATACTAGCTGGCAACCCCAACGC
The DNA here is from genome assembly GCA_015523465.1 of Aeropyrum sp. Lineage (GTDB taxonomy): Archaea > Thermoproteota > Thermoprotei_A > Sulfolobales > Acidilobaceae > Aeropyrum. The sequence continues at coordinate 26,618 of WAKF01000041.1, read as the reverse complement.
TAGGCTCGTCGCAGTCTATGAAGTTGCAGATATGATCGCTGGAGAGCTTGCTAAAAAGCTAGGGACCTCTAAGGACGAGCTGTTCAACGCTGGAAGGGTGATAGGGGCTAATATCGGGGGACCTGTTAACCTCCAGGACTTAGGCTTGAAGGTAGCATTCACCCCCGCAACTCATAGTGGCGTGGGCGTTGCAGCAGGCGTCGTAGTAATCGGTAAGGAAGGAAGAGTGTACCATGCAGGCGATACTGGCGTAACGATGGACATGAGGCTTGTCGGCGAGATCTACAAGCCCCACATAGCCCTCCTACCTATTGGAGGCCACTTCACCATGGATCCCGTTGAGGCTGCCAAGGCTGTGGAGCTTGTCAGACCGCTAGTAGCGATACCAATGCACTACGGAACCTTCCCCGTGCTCTATGGGAAGCCTGAAGACTTCAAGAAGCGGGTAGAGGATAAGTGTCTCCCCACAAAGGTGGTAATCTTAAATCCTGGAGAATCCTATGAGTTCGATTATAGCTAGGACATACGTAAGAAGCCTCGCTATTTTCCTATAAACCCCTTTTACCTTTCAATGACCTAATTTGCGTGTTGATGGGGTGTATCATATTGCCAGAGGCTAGAGTGAGGTTAGCGGTAATCGACTATGAAACATGTAAGCCTAAAAAGTGTAACTATGAGTGTATATCGGTATGCCCCATCAATAAGAGTGGCAGTGGAATTGCTATAGAAGCGAACATCCAGCTACGCTCGAAACCAGTAATATACGAGGACACTTGCATAGGCTGCGGGCTCTGCGTTAAGGCATGCCCCTTCGACGCGATTTTTATAGTAAACCTTCCCTCAGAGCTTGAAGAGGAGGCTGTGCACAGGTATGGGGTTAACGGGTTCAAGCTCTACAGGCTTCCTGTGCCTAAGGATGGGATGATCGTGGGGCTTCTTGGGAAGAACGGTACGGGAAAGACTACGGCCATAAGGATATTGGCGGGCGAGGTTAAGCCTAACCTGGGTAGGGTTGAAGGCGAGCCTCCAGGCTGGGATGAGATATTAAGGAGGTTTAGGGGTAGCGAGCTACAATCCTATTTCAAGAAGCTCGTTGACGGTAAGCTCAGGGTTGCCCACAAAATCCAGTATGTTGAGGTTGTACCCCGGAGGGTCAAGGGTACTGTTAGGGAGCTTCTTAAGAGAGCCGATGAGACTGGGGAGGCTCTAGAATTAGCTAGGGAGGTCGGTCTTGATAAGGTAATGGAGCGTGATGTTAGGCATTTGAGTGGGGGCGAGCTCCAGAAGCTCCTAGTAGTAGCTGTGCTAAGTAAGGACGCCAATGTGTACGTGTTCGACGAGCCTAGCAGCTATCTGGATGTGAGGGAGAGGATCAGGGTTGCAAGGCTTATATCGCGGGCCTCCAAGCCGGGCAAATATATTATCGTCGTCGAGCACGACTTAGCAGTATTAGACTACCTTAGCGACGTCATCCACATCCTCTACGGGGAGCCCGGAGCCTATGGCATCGTCTCCAAACCCTATAGCAGTAGGGAGGCCATAAACATATTCCTCGAAGGCTACTTACCAGCGGAGAACGTGAGGCTCAGGAAGGAGCCTATCCGGTTTAGGAAGGGGGAGGGCGAGGCGCCTGAGTCTAGGGCCCAGGCCCCGAGGAAGCTTGCAGGGTGGACTAGACTTCGTGTGGCCCTAGACGGCTTCACGCTAGAGGCTGAAGAGGGCGAGGTTTATGCTGGCGAGGTTATTGGGGTTGCCGGTCCTAATGGCATTGGCAAGACGACATTCATCAAGGTGCTAGCAGGGTTAGTGAAGCCTAGAGAAGGTAGCGTGTTTAGCTATGGCGAAGTGCGGGTTAGCTATAAACCCCAGTACATAAGCCCCGAGAGCCTACCCAAGGTTACCGTGGCCGAGGCCCTTAAGAAAGCAAACCCCGAAAGCCTAGTTCCTGGCTCGTGGCTTTACCTAGAACTTGTGAAGAAGCTTGGGTTGGACAAGCTTGTTGATAGGAGGGTTAACACGCTTAGCGGCGGAGAGCTTCAGAAAGTGGCTATCGCAGCAGCCTTGAGCAGGGAAGCCGACCTCTACCTCATAGACGAGCCTAGCGCGTACCTAGATGTGGAGGAGAGAGTTAACGTAGCCAAGATAATTAGAAGGATCGTTGAAACTCGCGGCGCCACAGCTTTCGTAGTAGAGCATGACCTCATGATACTAGACTATGTGAGCGACAAGGTAATGCTAGTCCTGGGAGAGCCTGGGGTGAGAGGTCACGTACACACTCCCCAGCCGTCTAAGAGGGGTATGAACAGGCTGCTAATGGAGCTGGGTGTTACCGTTAGGAAGGACGAGGAGACTGGGAGGCCTAGGATCAACAAGGAGGGAAGTTACCTGGATAGACTACAGAGGACTAGGAAGCTCTACTACGCAGCCTAGGACCTTCCACACAGTTAATGGGTCATAGGAAGACCGAGTCTAGGAGCATCTTCCCCCTGCTCGAGATGGGGTTAACAACCACCTCCCTCCGAGCAAGGGAGACCTCGAGTAAAGCGTCTATCCTCACAGTCACTCCTAAGCTACTCCCGGCTAGGGAGGCGAAGCGCCTCAAATACCCCATGAGCGCGGCTTCACCCCCCGACTTATAGAGTTCCGGTGGTATCGGGATCTTTATGTAGGATGGAGTAGCCACAGCAAATAAGTCAGCATATGGCGAGTACCTCGAAGCCTTAGCTAAGGCTTTTCCAGCCAGGTACTCCTCAGCCCTCTCCAAGCTGCCAGGGGCTACGAAGCCCGTCTCGACTTCCACTATTAAAGTTGCCCAGGGGCTCTCCGCGTAGACGTCAGCCACTAAGTCACCTTCCAGGGGCTCCTCGAGGTACACGTCAAACCCGAGAGAATCTAGCCACTCTGCCACTCTAACTTGGACTAACCTGTGGAGGCGTGAGGACTTCCTGAAGCGGGTTTTGTCGGAGACTCTCCACACCAGGGCAGCCCTTGTTTTCAACTCGCCCATAACACTTTTATCACTTAAGCACTAAGTGTAGAGGGGGTTAATAGTGGTTCTTTATGGGAGGGTTATACCGGGTTAAAGGCTGAGTAATACTGGGCTACTGCCATAAGTCCGGACCAGAAGATTTGAATTCCTCCCGCCCTCAAGTATGGATTAGTGAAGCGGGCTGAGAGCCTTGTCAGCCGAGGAGGCTGCTGAGAAGACTACCATCAGCGTGATAAAGGCTGATATAGGGAGCCTTGCAGGCCATCATAGGGTGCACCCTGACACCATATTAGCGGCTAGCAGGGTCCTGGCTGAGGCTAAGAAGAAGGGTCTGATAGCAGACTTCTATGTAACCAACGCGGGTGACGACTTACAGCTTATAATGACTCACTTCAAAGGAGTTGACAATCCCGAGATACACGAGCTCGCGTGGAATGCCTTCCAAGAAGCAACTAAGGTTGCGAAGGAGCTAGGGCTATATGCTGCTGGGCAGGACCTACTCAGCGATGCCTTCAGCGGTAACGTGCGAGGTCTCGGGCCTGGAGTCGCTGAGATGGAGTTTGTTGAGAGGCCTTCTGAGCCCGTGATAGTGTTTATGGCTGACAAGACAGAGCCTGGAGCCTTCAACCTGCCCCTCTTCAGGATCTTCGCAGACCCCTTCAACACTGCTGGCCTTGTTATTGATCCTCGGCTCCACGACGGCTTCATATTCGAAGTCCTCGACGTGTTCGAGGGTAAGGCTGTCGAGCTAAAAGCTCCAGAGGAGATGTACGACATACTAGCTCTCATAGGGACTCCGGGTAGATATGTGATCAAGCGTGTTTATAGGAAGAAGGATAGGGAGATAGCTGCTGTTGTTAGTAGTGAGAGACTGAGCCTCATAGCCGGGAGGTATGTGGGCAAGGATGACCCGGTAATGGTAGTAAGGGCTCAGAGCGGGTTCCCTGCTGTGGGCGAAGTCCTCGAAGCCTTTAGCTTCCCCCATCTAGTTGCGGGCTGGATGAGGGGAAGCCATCACGGCCCCTTAATGCCTGTAGGGCTCAGAGACTCCAAGGTCACAAGGTTCGACGGGCCGCCAAGGGTAATAGCTCTGGGCTTCCAGATAAGGAAAGGGAGGCTAGTAGGCCCTGCAGACTTATTCGACGACCCTGCCTTCGACGAGACTAGGAGGCTTGCCCAGCTCATAACAGACTACATTAGGAGGCATGGGCCTTTCATGCCCCACAGGCTAGGTCCTGAGGAGATGGAGTACACGACGCTACCCGAGGTCCTTAAGAAGCTGAAAGACAGGTTTAAGGAGGTGGAGATGGGCTACAAGCCCATAGTTAAGGGTGAGGAAAAAGAGGTTGACTAACCCTTCCCTAAAAGCCTTAAGTCTCCTTTTTAAACACTTTCCTCGCCACGCCATAATATACTAGTATGAGAGCTAGCCCCACAGCTACTAGGCCTGGCTCCACCATAACCTTTATCCACAGGTTAGAGTAGGGATTTAGCGAATAAGGCTCGGGCTCGGCTGTAGCGAAATAGAGCACATAGCCCAGCCCTGCTGCTAGCGTGCCTACCACTGATAGCCATATAGATGCTAACCCCATCTTTCCTCCTACTAGTTGGGAGGCGGCTACTATCATAGCCACACCCCAAGCAAGCAGTAGGTAGTGCCAGTGACCTATGTTGAACGCTAGCTCGGCCCAGTCCCATGCCGGGTCCCTGAATGCAGGGTCAAAGAATACTGTGGGCTTCCTAAGGCTCATAGCTGTGATTGCGCCGGGCGCCGCCACGAAGAGCCAAATGAAGGTGTTGCCTAGCCTTGCAGCCCAAGTGATAGCTCCCTGTATTGTGAAGGGGTTTCCGCCCCTAGCTATAAGGGAGAGAGCGGTGGTCGAAGTTATTAGTGTAAGAGCCGCCGGAGTTATTATCAGGTGAGCCCTACCTCCTACAAGCCACACCGAGTAGCTTGCCAACGACATGATCGCTGTGGAAGGAGCTATAAGCCACTGCAGGATCCTGCTTAGCCTACCCTCCCTAAACTCCATGAAGCCTGCAAGGGCTACAAAGGCTAGGGCGAGCGAAGTAGCTATCATAGCGTGCTGATGACCCGTCCAAGCCCTCCAAAGCTCGTTCTCCTCCGCTAGGTCTGGGTCAAATCTCGAGTCGACTACAGCCTTCCTAAACTCGTAGGAGTCGTTGTCTGACATGTAGTGGGCTCCCACATAGCCCCCAATTATACCACCTATCAATAGTAGAACACCGCATGTAAGGGCCGCCCATTCCAGGGGCTTTGAAGGCCTAGCCTCAATGACAGCTAATACCCCTGCAGCAAACATAACAGCAAGCCCACCTATGAATAGGCCGTGCCACTGGGGTTCGTGGCTCACGTAGGCGTAGAGGATTGCCCCTGCAACGGTCATAACAGTACCTACTCCAGCAAGCTTGAGCACTATATCCCAGTTTCTTAATGCTCTGGGATAGGCGGCTGAAAGTAGCGCTAGAGTCCCATACAATAGTGTTACGAAGAGGGCGTGATAGTAGTGGGCTACCCTACCCAGGTATTCGAAGCCTGCCTCCACGCTCGGATTAATGATTTCGAACTTCCCGTCCACGAGCCTAGAGCCTTCAAGCTCTCCTAGCCCTATAGCGTCTCTTAGAGGCTTCAGTGGCGGTGACAGTAGGGAGCCCCATCCTAGCAGTATGGCCGCTATGGTTAGAGCTGCTAATCCATGTATCAACGAGGTCCTGTTACCCCTCTTCATGGCCGTCACCTTCGGAAGCCCTCACTAGCGTAGAAGCCTGCTGCCAATAGTAGCGCCGATAATATGAGTACTGGGTAGAGGGCTACGGAGACTAGTTGAGTAGCCCATTCCACCCCTCCCGCTGCAAGCGCTAGAGCCACTCCACCAACAGATATCGTTAGGCCTCCTAGAGAGGCTGCCAGAACCCAAGGCGACGTCTTATACTTGTAGTAGTAATAGGCGGGTAGTGCGACTAAGATTAAACCTGCAGTACCATGCAGTAGACCGTGAGAAGCGCCTTTTAGCGCTTCTAGGTTGAAGGTTATTCCAACCAGGATCCCTGCAAGTAGTATAATGTAAGCAGCCGCAACGTACTTCCACCACCTCATGCGGGCGGAGGCTACTGCCAGCGCCAGGGAGGCAGGGTAAATGCTGCCTACAAAGCTAGAGTATTTTAGTTCAAGCACTTTTGTGCCTCCCACAGCTAAGAGTATCGAAACTATAGCGAATACTACACCACCGAGGCTCCATAGTAGTGTGGTGGCGTCTAACCTCTTAGAAGCTATTAGAGCCCCGCTAGCTGCAAGTGCTAACCCTGAGATGACAAGTATAATCTCCATTAATGCCACATTCTCACCCATATTTTCATAATTAGTATAATTTGTATATGAGGTTTCCAGCCTCCCTTAAAATATCAACACGTTTCTTTGAATATTTCAAAGACGTTAAAAGGCTGTAGAGTAGCCATTTAAAGGAAGGCTAGCGCCTTGAAACCTTGAGGTTAACTCGATATATGCCTACGCCGGGGGCGTAGTCTAGGACCTCACGGCATTCTAAAGGCTCCGGTTCGCAGCACCTTGAGAAGGCTGATATAGCCTCGTCGACCGCCTCTAGGCAGCTTAGCGTAAGGGTGTAATAGTGGATTATGGCTCCCTTACGAGCAAGCCTGCAGGCCGCCCAGGCGAACCATTTTGACGCTGTGGGGTGGTTCATTACGATCCTGTCGAATACACCCTCTCTCATCACGCTGGGTAGTGTGGATGCGTCAGCCCAGACGACTGCTACCTCCCCCTTAAGCCTACGCCTATTCCTAGCTACATTGCGCGCAGCGTAGTAGACGGCCGCCGGGTTTATATCGGAGGCTACTACTCTAGCCCTCTTCAGGTGCGAGATGTGTATCGAGAAGCCGCCGACGCCACTAAACATGTCTAGTACCAACTCTTCATTACCAGTCTCCTCTGCAATCCTCCTATGCTCCCCTCCCAGCCGAGGATTAAAGTATACCCTAGCGATGTCCACTTCAAACTCGAGGCCGAACTCCTTGTGGATCGTCCAAGTTCTCTTTTCTCCGGCGAGGTGAATGAGCCGTTGAACCCTAAACTCGCCCTCAGTAACCTCTTTTAGCCATACAGACCTGAGCCTCGAGTGTTCCTCGACGAGCACTCGCGCAGCCCTTTCATACTCTTCAAGCGGAGGTCCTCCAAGCCGCCTACTAAATACTGCTATATCCCCTACTATGTGATAGCCCGATACCCCCTCGATCCCAGCCTCCTTGAGACTCCTAGGCCGCCTATGTCTGGAAGGGAACTCTGCTCTACACTCGGAAGCCTCGATTCCAACTTCACTTAACACCTTCGCAGCCTCTGTGCCGCTTCTCACAGGAACTAATACCCCGTAGTTAGTCTTCAAAGTCTTAAAGCCTTCCTCGAGAAGCCCCCTCTTCCTTAACTCCCTTATAGCTCTTCCAGCGTCTGAAGGCTTCACTAACACGCACTCGACCAATCCTCCAGCACCCCTGTAGGCTGTTAGATGGCAACGTCCTAGTGGGAAAGCCCTTGAAACCTCCCGGCGATACAGGTTTATAATGCGCTGCTGCGCTGGGCGGGTGTGCAAGTTTTGGCTAAGGAGGCTGTAGGGCTTGTGGTGAAGAGGGAGAGTAGCCTGGCTGAGGAGACTGCTCTTAGGATAGTAAAGTTCCTCGAGGATAAGGGCTATGATATAATGGTTGACGTTACAGTAGACTCGCCCCGGCTTAACGGCTATCCGAGGTTCGACGTGTCTAGGTGGACCCCCGAGAAAGTGATCGTAGTTGGTGGCGATGGTACCCTGCTTAGGACCTTTCTAAGGCTGGGAGAGAGGGAAAGCCCTATATTTATGGCCGTTAAGGCAGGTAAACGGGGCTTCCTTCTCGACGTGGAGCGCTATGAGGTCGAGGAGAGGCTTAGGGACTTCGTTGAGGGTAGGTATAAGGTGTATACTTATACGAGGCTCAGCGTCTTCCTAAACGGTGAGAAGAAAGGGTGCATCTTCAACGACGCTGTAGTCGTAGCTAAGAACGCTAAGATGGCTAGGCTCCAAGTGCAGATCAACGGGGAGATAGCGATGAACATAGACGGTGACGGGGTGATCCTCGCCACTACCGCTGGGAGCACCGCCTATAGTCTAAGTGCTGGAGGGCCCATAATAGATCCTAGGCTCGACGTTGTAGTAGTAACCCCCCTCAACCCCGTCCAACTCTACCTGAGACCCATTGTAGCTCCGTCCCAGAGCAGGGTTAGGGTTGACGTTAGCCCTCAGAGCAACGATATGATACTGAGCCTCGACGGTCAAGTGGTCTACGAGGTCTCGCCGGGGAGTAGCGTTAGCGTTGAGAGGTGTAGGAGCCCTATAAGGATAGCTAGGTTTAAGTGGTGGGAGATGTATTATGAGAGGCTCTATACAAGGCTCATCACGTACTGGTGAGGCTTGCAGGGTTTTGGTTGCCGATACCGCAGCACTTCTTACAGGCAAGGTCCTATCAATCCCTCAGAGGTCCTACACTACTCCAAGCGTGGTAGAAGAGGTTAGGGATGCCGAGAGTAGGAGGGTCGTTGAGATGGCCCTGAGCACTGGTAGGCTGGAGGTCCTAGAGCCTCGTAGGGAGGCGTTGGAGGAAGCTAGGAAGGCTGCTATGAGAGCTGGAGTCCTGAGAAGGCTCAGCGAAACCGACCTGGAGGTCCTAGCACTAGCCCTCATGCTCAAGAATGAGAGCTGCGAGGTTCTAGTGGCCACAGACGACTATGCGCTCCAGAGAGCTGTCATAGCTGCTGGCTTCAGAGTCGTGAGGCTCCGCTACCCTGGGGTTAAGGGGGTTTAGAGAGTAGTGCAAGGAAGAAGCCTGGAGTGGGAGTTCTATGGGGAGCCCACCTCCACCCGAGCCCCGTACTCCACCCTCTACTGGGCTTCACACCCCAAGACCACTCCAGACTGAAACCCAGCTCTTCAATAGCCCTCAGCACTATAGCCTCGTTCTCTAACGAGGTTATAGTGCATGTAGAATAGGCTAAAAGGCCCCTCGGCTTCAATAGCCTCCAGGCCTCCACGATGAAAGACCACTGATACTTACTCGCCGCTACGGAATCCCTGAGAGTCTTCCTATCCCAGACCTTAGGTATGACTCCAATGTTCGTGCATGGAGGGTCTACTAGGACTGCATCTGCCTTCCCCTCTAGCGATGGGTAGGTCCTAGTGAGCCTTCTACTGTCGCCGCCGACGACCTTAACCCAGTCGATACCCAGCCTGGTAAGAGTCTCCTTAATCCTCTCTACCTTGCTAGGCCTATCTACAGCTATGATCCTAGACTCTCTTCCGGCTAGCTGGGCTACATGGCTCACCTTACCCCCCGGAGCGGCTGTCAAGTCCACTATGGTCCATCCGGGCTTGGGGTCTAGGGCTCTAGCTACGTACATTGAAGTCACGCTTTGGCCGTAGATGAGCCCCTCACTCCAGCCGGGGAGGTCTCTAACCCTCGGTGCCCTGTAAATGGGCTTTGTCACCTTAACTGCCAGCCCTCTCCCCCTCTCTTTGACTTCCCTCCACGACATTACAGCGACTCCGCCGCCCACGATCGCCCCGTTAGGAGCAAGTATCACAACTTCATCTCCTCTCTCAACACCTCTCGCCTCGATTATGCCCGGAGCGTAGAGGTCGCTACCCATAAGCACGGACTCTGCAGCCACCTTGTCCACGATAACCTTCTTCCCTCGAAACTCCCAGCTTAAAGGCCCCTCCACAGGGTGCCAGATGGCCTCTGGTATATCCTCGTCAACCCGAAACTCCAACCCCCTATCCCTAAGCATCTTCAAGTAAGAGTCAACGCTCACCTTGAGAGTATTAACCCTCACGTAAAGCCTAGGAGGGGGCCTCAATAGAGACTTTACTAGGCTACAGAGAGGGCCTGACGACGCTTCTAGGTCCTCCGAAAGACCCACGTCATATTCTAGCGGAGAGCCGCAAACACCCAAGCCCTAGAGGTCACCCCATTGACCCTACATCCTCAGCCCTCTCTAGGGCCTCAGCCTATGTCGGCCCGTTCATCCCTTAAGGAGGATGAAGCCTGAGGGGGATATAATAAATAGTCTCACATAGAAAAGTTGGATAAGTGCTCCTCTGAGAGGTGGCTCAGTAAACCCCGACTTCGCTTCACAGCCCCCAAATGGGGGGCTCCTTCTTGCCGGGTTCGCGTCATCGCCATGATATGTGGAAGGGTGCTACCTGAATAACCTTTCGCCCCTCATATAGTTTTAGGTGGGGTGGGTTAGTGTGGGTTCGAGTGGCTCGAACGACCTCGAGTTCAAATATGTCGCGGAGACCTTTGCAGCCCTGGAGAGGATAACGTCTAGGACTCAGCTTGCAGTGCTCCTAGCGAAGCTCTTTAAGAGGACTCCCCCTGCAGTCATGGACAAGGTAGTCTATCTAATACAGGGGCGTTTACTGCCTGACTGGAAGGGTGCACCTGAGCTTGGCGTTGGTGAGAAGCTCCTTATCAAGGCTATAGCTCAGGCCTACAAGGTTAGCGAGTCCCGCGTTGAGAGGATGTTCAAAAGCCTCGGGGACCTGGGTCTCGTTGCGGAGAAGCTTGCCGACGAGGCTAGGTCTAAGGCTGCTAGGAGCCCAGGCCTGCTAGCTTTCATGGCGGGTGGAGGTGGCGGAGGGCTTACCGTCTCGAGGGTTTACAACGACTTGCTTAGGGTGGCTTATGCTCAGGGGGAGGGGAGTAGGGATATAAAGCTTAAGCTTGTAGCGGGCTTGCTTGTCGACGCTACACCCCTTGAGGCCAAGTATATTGTGAGGTTCATTGAGGGTAGGCTCAGGCTTGGCGTGGGCGATGCTACAGTACTAGACGCTCTAGCCCTTGCCTTTGGGGGTGGTGCTCATAGCAGGCCTATAATAGAGAGGGCTTATAACTTGAGGGCCGACCTGGGTTACATAGCTAGGCTTGTAGCGGAGAGGGGAGTGGACTATCTTAGGGACATTAAGCCTGAGGTGGGTATACCTCTTAGGCCCATGCTGGCTGAGAGGGGTAAGGACCCTGGGGAGATACTGAGGAAGGTTGGTGGGAGGGCTATAGCGGAGTATAAGTATGACGGGGAGAGGGCTCAGATCCACAAGAAGGGCGACAGGATAATCATATATTCGAGGAGACTAGAAGATATAACTAGGATGTACCCCGACGTCGTCGAGATGGCAAGGGCTGGGATCAAAGCGGAAGAGGCTATAGTCGAGGGCGAGATAGTAGCTATAGACCCCGAGACTGGGGAGCTAAGGCCCTTCCAGGTCCTAATGCACAGGAAGAGGAAACACGACATATACAAGGTCATGAAGGAGGTCCCCGTAGCAGTATACCTATTCGACGCGATATACGTTGACGGGGAGGACCTAACACGCAAGCCCCTCCCGGAGCGGAGGAAGGCCCTAGAGTCAATAATAGTAGAGAGCGAGTACTGGAGGCTAGCCAAGGCCATAGAGACTAGCAGCCCTGAAGAGCTATGGAAGTTCTTCCTACAGGCTATAGAGGAGGGAGCCGAGGGTATCATGATAAAGGCAGTACACAGAGAGAGCTATTACACGGCTGGTGTTAGGGGCTGGCTCTGGGTTAAGCTGAAGAGGGACTATAAGAGCGAGATGACGGACACAGTGGACCTTGTAGTAGTTGGCGCCTTCTACGGTAAGGGTAAGAGGGGCGGGAAGCTGAGTAGCCTTCTTATGGCAGCCTACGATCCAGACAGGGACATGTTCGTCACAGTATGTAAAGTGGCTACCGGGTTCACCGACGAAGAGCTAGACAAGATGAACGAGATGCTCAAAAAATATATAATACCGAGGAGGCACCCGAGAGTAGAGTCTAGGCTAGAACCGGACGTCTGGGTGGAGCCAGCCCTCGTAGCCGAGATCCTAGGGGCCGAGTTAACACTCTCTCCGATGCACACGTGCTGCCTGGGAGCGGTAAGGCCCGGAGTAGGAATTAGTATAAGATTCCCCCGGTTTATTAGGTGGAGAGACGATAAGAGACCCGAAGACGCCACCACTACACATGAACTCCTCGAAATGTATAGGAGGCAGTTGAGGAGGGTTGAAGAGGCGGTACCAGCCGAGGCATGAAGGATGCTGGAGGTCCTTCGTTAGGAAAGAAATCACAAGGATACTAGAGCTAGCCTTCACCCTCACAAGGGATGGTAGGATAGAAGAGTCGAGGCTCGCAGTGAAGCAAGCCCTAGAAATCTCAAAGTCTACTAGAGTTAGAATGCCTAGAAGACTTAAAAGAATGTTGTGTAAGAGGTGTAAAGCACCCCTTCTACCAGGGCTGACAGCTACTGTTAGGCTCAGAAGTGCTGGAGGTATGTCATACTTAGTAGTTAGATGCAGACTCTGCGGGTGGATCCACAGAAGGCCCTATAAGAGGCGGGGCACTCAAAGGCCTTAAGGGGTGTTAATGGGTAGTGGCTCGCGAGCCGTTAAAGGAGAGGGTTAAGAAAGCTCATCAGAGCCCCGCCGACGTGATCATTGGAAAGAAGGGCGTAACGCCCGAGGTCTTACGGGAGATCGAGGCTAGGCTTGAGAGGAAGGAAGTTGTGAAGGTTAAGCTTCTGAAGACTGCTGTGGCGAGGGAGGGTGATAGGAGGGAGGTGGCTAAGAGGGTAGCAGAGGCCCTCGGGGCTAAGCTTATGGGTGTGAGGGGTAGGACCTTCGTGCTCTACAAGCCCCGGGAGAGGCAGAGTTAAAGGCTTTAGTAGCTTATCGGTAGCCGCTGGGGAGACTGTAGGATGGTCAATGCTCTCGAGGTCCCAGCGGACATGCTCATAAAGAGGGTCGCTGAGAAGCTGAAGAAGGATTACCCCCAGGTTAAGCCTCCAGTCTGGGCCTACTTTGCGAAGACGGGGGTTCACAAGGAGAAGCCCCCCGAGGACAAGGACTGGTGGTATATCAGGGCTGCTAGCATCCTAAGGAAGCTCTATAAGAGCGGGGAGCCCATAGGCATCGAGGCCTTCAGGGTGATCTATGGGGGTAGGCAGAATAGGGGTGTAGCTCCGGAGAAGTTCCGTAAGGGCTCTGGAAGTATCCCGAGGAAGATACTGCAACAGTTGGAGAAGGCTGGTCTTGTAAGGAAGGTCCCTGGCAAGGGTAGGACCTTAACACCCGCTGGAAGGAGCCTCCTCGACACGACGGCTAGGGAGATCATGCAGGAACTCGTCAAGCAGAGACCGGAGCTGGCAAGATACCTTTAAGGCTTAAGCCTGCGGAGGGCTGGGCCCCAGTTAATGTTAATACTCTATCCGAGGGTGTAACCTTAGGGGTGGCGCTGAGTGGGTATGGAGCTAGATGATAGGGAGTTAGAAGAGATTCGGCGGCGCAAGCTCCTCGAACTTCAGAGGCAGCTAGAGGAAGAGCAGAAGAGGAGGGAGCTCGAGGCTAGGATAGAAGCCGAGAGACAGGCCTTCCTTCGCAGGGTGCTGACTAGTAAGGCTAGAGAGAGGCTGGCTAACCTCAAGCTAGCAAGGCCGGAACTCGCGAGGGCTGCTGAGGACGCCATAATACAGCTTGTGCAAGCCGGGAGGCTACAGCCTCCCGTCGATGATGACGTGCTAGTAGAAATACTTCTCGAGCTGGATAGGGCTAATAGGAAGGAGTTCAAGATAAAATTTAAGAGGAAATAGATGGGGGCGAGGGCTTATGGCTCACTTTAAGCCATTGGCTAGGAAGCTCAGGTTAGCTAGGGCCTTAAAAGCTAATAGGCCCGTCCCGGTCTGGGTAGTAGTTAGAACTAAGAGGAGGATTAGGGTTAACCCTCTGAGAAGGCATTGGAGGAGAAGCAAACTTAAGGTGTAGGTGCTATAAAAGGCGGGGGGCTGAGGTATGCCCACGAGCGGTAGCTGGGTTTACATTATCAACCTGTCTAGAGTTTATTGGGGTAGGAGGACTAACAGGGCTGATAGGGCTGTCAAGCTAATACGCCGCTTCGTTGAGAGACATACCAAGGCAGATAGAGTCATTATAGATAATGAGGTCAACATGGAGGTGTGGAGGAGAAGTAGGGAGAAGCCCCCTAGGAGGATTAAGGTGCTAGTTACTATTAAAGAGGAGGAGGTTGAAGGATCTAAGATCAAAATTGCACGTGTAAGGCTTGCAGGTCCCAAGCTCAAACCCGGCCCCTACAAGGGCGGAGGCGGGTAGACTCTAATCCTCCCCACACCAAACTTTTAGGTCTACCGTCACGCCATAGTACTGGTGACGGGGTGCTGTAGCTAGCTTGCAGAGGGAGCGGGGAAGGTTTCAGGTAGCAAAACTAAACCTATACGGTAACCCTAACATAGGTGTCTACCTGACTGCTACAGACTCCTACGTATTAGTCCCTGACGATATCGGAGGTAGCGAGGAGGAGGTTATCAGGGAGGTCCTAGGAGTTAACTCCATCGTCCGCCTTAGGATTCATGGTATGAGGCTTGTGGGGGTTATGGCTGGAGGTAATAGTAACTGTGTTGCTCTCCCTCGCGATGCGACGCTTGAAGCCGAGGTTGTTAAGAAGAGGCTAGATGTAAACGTGGTCCTGCTGCCTAGTAGAAACAACGCTATAGGCAATGTGATGGTTGCTAACGATAGAGCCGCACTTGTATTCCCGGGTATGGAGAATGAGGCTGTAAAGGCTCTAAGGGAGTGCCTGGGGGTGGAGGTTGAAAAAGGTAGTATAGCTGGGGTTCAAACAGTAGGTGCTGCTCTCGTCGTAACAAACAGAGGGGGTATAGTTCATCCTGAAGCAAGCGAAGATGAAATCCGGTTCTTGGAGGAACTGTTTAAGGTGCCTATAGAGCCTGCGACGATAAACTTTGGGGTTGAGCTTGTCAGGACTGGGCTTGTAGCTAACAGTTATGGGGCCCTAGTAGGCGAGGATACAACAGGCCCGGAGATAGCGAGGATCCAGTTGGCTCTGAGTGGAGGGGGGTTGGAGGAGTATGGCGAGGGGAGAGGTTAAAGTGTTCCGCGTGGAGGGGGAGATGCTCATAGCCCACGATAGGTATCCCGAGTGGAGAAAGTTTACTAAGTACGTGAGAGCTCTCAAGCCTGAGCATGCTGTGGAGAGAGTCTACTCGGAGCTAGGTAGCAGGCATAAAGTTAGGAGGAGACATGTAAGGATTCTGAAGGTAGTAGAAGTGCCGCTAGAGGAGGTAGACGACCTTTACATAATAAGGCTGAGCGGGCTAGAGAGGATGGTGAAGATGTGAGGTGCCGGGTTTGGCGGGAAGACAGCCTAGCCAGGAACAAGTAGTGCAAGCCTATCTAGCCCAAATGGGCGTTATTAGGAGTCAGATAGAGGAGTTACAGTCATATATAGCTCAGATAGAGGCTACAGTAGCCAACCTCGAGGCTGCGAGGGAGAGTATCAAGGCTCTCAAGTCAGGGCGGGAGGACCTACTAGTTCCCGGTGACCCTGGCGGGACCGTGTACCTCCAGGTATCACCTACGAGGAGGGACTCGGTCCTACTCCACCTGGGCCTAAACATCTATGCCTACATACCTTTAGACGAGGCAGTTAAGATAGTAGAGGAAAGGAGAGAGAAGTATAGGAATATGGCTGAAAAACTTAAGAGCGAGCTACAGAAGCTTGTAGCCCAGTATCGGGAGTTCGAGAGGGTCCTTGCCGCCTTACAGCAGCAGACTCTACAAGCTAGGGAGGGTAAGAGGTAGCGAGTATAGTGTTCGGGAGGCTAAGGGAGGCTCTTAGGAGGGCTGCGGAGGACCTAGCCTCCGGGATAGCAGGAAAGGCTTTTTACCGTGAGCTGAGGGAGGATGACTTAAAGCCCCTAATGGATGACCTTGTGTTAAGGCTAGTCGAGGCTGATGTGAGCTTCGAGGCCGCAGAACAGCTAGCTGGCATGGTTTTGAAGTCGCTATCGGGCACTAGGATCCCTAGGACCTCGGATGTTAGGAGAGTCGTGGAGGAGGCCCTATACAAAGCTCTACTAGAACTGTTATCCCGCTCAGAGCCCAGCTTCGACCTTGTAAGTGAGGCTTTAGAAAGGTGCGGCAAGGGCTCCCCCCTAGTAGTAGTGTTTCTTGGAGTCAACGGGGTGGGCAAAACTACCACGATAGCTAAGGTAGCATATATGCTTAAGAAGAGAGGCGCCACCCCAGTTATAGCCGCCGCTGATACCTTCAGGGCAGGGGCTCAGGAACAACTAGAAACTCATGCTAGGAGAATAGGAGTGCCCATAGTGAAGGGTAGGTACGGGGCGGATCCTGCAAGCGTGGCTTTCGACGCTGTCAGGCATGCAGCCTCGAAGAGGTTGTGTGCGGCTCTCATAGATACTGCTGGGCGAATGCATGTTGATAAGAACCTAGTGGAGGAGCTTAGAAAGGTCGTTAGGGTCGTCAAGCCCCACTATAAGATTCTCGTTGTCGACTCGCTCACTGGCAACGATGCCGTAGAGCAGGCTAGAAGGTTTAACGAGGCTGTAGGGGTTGACGGCGTTATAGTAGCCAAGGTTGACGCGGACCCCAAGGGGGGCGCTGTGGTTAGCGTTGCCGCCGCTATAGGGAAGCCGATACTCTACCTTGGCGTAGGGCAAGGCTACGAAGACCTAAAACCTTTCAAGCCGGAAGAGGTAGCGAAGTCAATACTATCGTGAATCCAGAGCGGGCTCACGAGAGGCAAGCCAACTCCCAGGCTCATAGATCTCTCCATCCTCCGGCGGTGCAAGACTCCTATCCAGCTCCTCGCATGGAACTCTATAGGGGCATATCGAGCATTTAGCCTCAACCCTATAAGCATAAGGGACCACGCCCTCCCTCACCATCCTCATCTCGCCTGCAGCCCTCAGGACAATATCCACTAGGTCCTCGGTTAGCCTAAGCCTCCTAACGCCCCCAAAAGCGTATCCAACCTCTAGGGTAGCCTCATTAGCACCCCTAACCCTAGACCTCAAAAGCATGAAAGCATAGGCTGCAGCCTGAGCTGCATCCGAGAGCCACACACCCCTCCTAGGACCCCTTCCACTCTTCCTCTCAGTAACCACGAGCCGCCCTTCCTCAACCCTCCAAGCGTCAGGCCTGCCTACGAACACGTAGTCGCCCAGACGAGCCTCTAAAGGCTCCTCCACCACCCTACCCCTAGCCATGTCCACGATCCCAGCCAACACGTGGTATAGCCTACCTAAGGCTAGGCGAAGGCGCTCAAGAAGCCCCCTCTCCCTCCTAACATGACTCTCAAAGAAGTATAGGCGGGGGCAGTAGACGTAGGTTCGTAGACTACTGGGCTTCACGTGGAAGACTTTTCCACTCTCTTCACCCCGATCACCAGCCTCTCCCCGTCTACCTCCCACTCCCTAGCCACCTCAGCGCCCCGAGGTTCTTCACCCACTCTGAGATCCACAGCCCTAACCTCTCTAGCAACGTAATCCCTCATAGCTCTAACGGCCTCCTCAACCTCGCTATCCCCTTTAACCCACACTACTACATAGTCCTCCACGCTATAGCCAGCCTCCTTCCTCATAGCCTGGACTCTCCTAACAACTTCCCTAGCTATTCCCTCGAGCACCTCCTCCTTGCCAAGTCTCTTATCGACACCTACAATGCCCCCCTCAAACTCCTTGACTGAAAGCCACTCCGGGGGCTCCATCCTAATCTTAACCATCTCCCTCGTAAGCTCCACCTCAATACCCTTATAGACAGTCTTATAAACTCCCCTATCTACTATGCTCCTAGCGACCTCGTCGCCCTTCTTCCTCAATAGCTCGAGCACCACAGGTAGGTCCTTCTTATACCTTGGACCTAGCACTCCATAGTCGGGCTCCACCCTATACACAGATACCTCCCTGAAGAATTCTGGGCCCGCCAGCTCGACTTCTCTAGCGTTTACAGCCCTCTTAAGCAAGTCCTCCAGCCGCTTAACAGCATCCACATACTCCTTCTTGTTAAGCGCCAAGATCACCCTTCTCACAGGCCTTCTAAGCTTCAACCCCGCTTCCTGCCTTGCGGCGAAGACTGCTTCGACAACCTTCTTCAAAGCCTCCATATCGGCCTCAAGCCTCTCATCAATCCACCTCTCATCAGCCTCCGGTAGGTCCTCCATATGCACGCTCTCCCTAGCCCCCCTCTCACTAGGCCTAAAGAACCTCTGCCAGAAGTACTCTGCAGTGAAAGGTATGAATGGAGCCGCCATCAACGTCCACGCCTTCAAAGCCTTATAGAGGGTAGCATAGACAGCCCTCTTAGAAGGAGTGTCCTCCTCCTCCCAAACCCTCCTCCTAACCAGCCTGATATACCAGTGGCTGACATCCTCTACTATAAAGTTCCTGAGCATCCTAGCAGCCTCATGAGGTTTAAGAGCCTCCATGACCTCGTGGTACTGCCTAATGATCCTGTTAACCCTCGAGAGCAGCCACCTATCCTCGGGCTCTAAAACCTCCTCCACGTCCTCGACCTTGACGCTTTCAGGATCGAACCTATCAATACTCATATAGAGGCTAGCAAATGCAAATACGTTCCACATTACAGTAAAGTCCCTCCTCATAAGATCGAGGCCCTTCCAGCTAAACCGCAGGTCTTCCCAGACCGTATTCTGGAGGAGCCACAGCCTCACCACGTCCCGAGGGACCTTCGATATCAGCTCCTCGAACTCAACATAGTTCCCAAGGCTCTTATGCATCTCCCGGCCTTGCTCGTCAAGCATGAAACCATGTACCAGTACCCTCCGGTAAGGCGAGATCCCAAAACCGATTACACCGCTTCTAAGGAGGCTGAAGAACCACCCTCTAATCTGGTCGTGACCCTCAACTATGAAGTCGACAGGCTTCAGCTTCTCCCACAACTCACTATTCATGGGGTAGCCTAGGCTAGCGTAGAAGGCCACGCCGCTGTCAAACCACACGTCTAGGACGTCAGGCACCCTCCTCATCTCGCCGCCACACTTAGGGCACTTAAGCACTACCTCGTCTATCCAAGGCCTATGCAGGTTCTCGGGCCTTCTACCCCCAAGCTCCTCCAGCTCCCTCACACTACCCACTACATGCTTGTACCCGCACTTACTGCAAACCCATATAGGTAATGGTATCCCCCAGAACCTCTGCCTACTCACCACCCAGTCCCTGAGCTCCTTCAGCATGTTCCTAAACCTCTCCTTAGCCCACGACGGCTGCCACTCTATCCTCTCAGCCTCCTCCATAAGCCTATCCTTGAGCTTAGTCACCGCTATGAACCACTGCTTAGTTGCTCTGAGAAGGAGTGGCGTCTTACAACGCCAACACACAGGATACCTGTGGACCACCACACTCTTATGGAAGAGAGCCCCCTTCTCCTCCAGGTCCTCCACTATAGCCTTATTAGCCTCTCTCCTAAAGTACATCCCCTTATACTTACCGGCCCCCTCAGTCATGTAACCCCTATCATCTACTAGTGACAACATCGGAGCCCCAACCCTCTCTGCGACAACCGCATCAATGGTGCCATGACCAGGGGCTGAGTGGACGAGGCCTGTGCCCTCGTAGGGGGTTACAGCTTCAGGCGCCATTACAACCCTATGATACTTAGAGAGTTCCTTCTGAGCTTCAACCACGTCCTCCAGAGGATGAATGTACTCTAGCCCCTCCAACCTAGAGCCCGGGAACTCTTCTAGCACCTCGTAATCCTTGACACCAGCCTCTCTCATAACGTCTTCGAGCCTAGCCTTAGCGAGGATCAGGACCTCACCGCCCACCCTAACCCTAACATAAGTCAACTCCGGGTGCGCCATTATGAATGCGTTAGCCGGCAGAGTCCAAGGAGTAGTTGTCCATACTAGAAGGTATTCCCCACTTCTACCCTTAACAGGGAACTTCACGTAGATGGAGGGATCCTCTATATCCCTATACTCTGAGACCTCATAGTCTGCTAGAGTAGTCTCGCAGCGAGGACACCAGTGGAGTACCCTGAGTCCCTCGTAGAGGAGGTTCTGCTCCCACGCCCTCTTAATGAGCCACCAGCCAGACTCGATGTACTCGTCAGTGTAGGTCACGTAGGGGTTGTCCCAGTCCATGAACACGCCGATCTCCTTAAACTGGCTTGTCATAGCAGCCATGTTCTCGTCTACGAACTTCTTACACTCTTCTATGAACCGCGCTATCCCAACCTTCTCCGCTATCTCCTTTTTAACCCTCACCCCTAGCTTTTGCTCTATCTTAACCTCTATGGGGAGGCCGTGAGTGTCATAGCCAGGCCTATCCCACACGCTATAACCCCGCATCCTATAGTAGCGGAGCACTATGTCTTTGATGACCTTGTTCCAAGCTGTCCCGGGGTGTATCGACTTTGCCGAGGCATAGGGAGGCCCGTCAAGGAAGTAGAACTTCCTAGGGCTCTTCATCGACTTCTCTTTAACCTTCTCGTAGACCCTATTACTAGACCAGAATCTCTTTACCCAATCCTCCAGGGCAAACTGGTCATACCTTTCCGAGCCAAGCGTACCAGGTACCCTTGCCAAGCCCCCCCGTCACCTCCACCCTCCTAGGATACACTATGCTGGGTCTCAGATAACCGTTTGCAGAGCGTCTAAGAGCTAGTATCTACCCAGTCAACCTTAATATCACCTTGTTTTTCGCCTAACACGTCAATCACGATCTTCTTGATTTTATCCTCAAGGCCCGGCTCGGGCTTAAGGACCTCTACGAACCTAAATTCAGGAAGGACCTTAGAGTCGTGGATCACAACCTCAGCTCCTATCTCCTTCTTAAGGGCTTCAACCACCTTTAAATGAAGGGTGTCGTCGAATGTATTGTAATAGACTCTATATAGTTTCTTAGCCGCCCCCACCTAGGGAGCACCCTACGCATCCCCCTCTCGGCAGAGAGGGTTAAAGGTTAAGCTCTACCCCCGGCGAATATAGGTTAAGCTCTTACGAATCGTAGAACGACTAGATTTAAGTGTTACTACGCGTCTATCTGTGGAAATAGGGTGGAGAAGCTGTGAAGCTAAGCGCTATTGTGAAGGTCGACTCTAAGGGGAGGGTTACTATACCCCAGTCGATAAGGGGGGCTCTAGGTATAGAGAAGGGCATGGTTATGATGATCGTCGGCGACGTGGAAAGGCGAGAAATATACCTTACGCCCCTCTCAAAGGCTGAGGGGGAGAGTATACGCTACCTCGAGATAACCCTTGTAGACAAGCCGGGAGCTCTCGCTAAGGTCACTCAAATACTTGCAGACCATAATGTTGACATCGTAGCTAATAGGTGTACCTCCGTGATTAGGGGGGAGGAGGGAGTATGCTTCATAGTAGCGGACTTCTCGAAATCCGATATCACCCCTGAGGGGCTTAGGGAGGAACTAGAGAGGCTCGATATAGTGTTGCAGGCTAAGATAAGAAAGTTTGATACGGGGCTTGAGGAGGTATAGGTGGCGGGCAAAACTATATACCTTAGGGTCCTAGTTGCAGTGGCCCTTAAGACTTGGAGGAAGGGTATCAATTCTACTTTACCCGGACCTTACAGGGTACCCTGACAGCATCGTAGGTTTTATAGGGGAAGAGGGAGAGTGCAAGGTACTTATAGATGCTGGTAGCGGGTCTCCTCTAAGCAACAAACTCCTCCTCGCAGGGCTCATAGCGTTAGGAGTTAAGCCCGGCGATGTAAAGTACACAGTAATAACTCATGCCCACCTTCCAAACGCTGGCGGCGCATACTTCACCCACTTTACTTTAAAGGCTATAGTGGCTGCTAGGGACCCCGATGCTTCATGGATTGAGAAGGGTGATATTGAACGAACCTCAGCTAGAGAGTTTAACATGCCTTTTAACCCAGCCCCTGTAGGTTTAAGGCTCCGAGAGGGGGGTCTGCCAGGATGTAGCATGATAAAGGTGATCCCTACTCCCGGCCATACTCCAGGAAGCGTTAGTATAGCTTATCACGATGTCGCTAAGGGCACTATAGTCTTTGTAGGCGACGCTCTGGGGAGGCTGAGCAGACGCTGGCTTAGCTCGGAGAAAGAGTGGTTGAGAAGTCTCGATAGGATATTGTCGTTAGACCCTGACGTGCTATGCACTTCGGCTCAATGCATGGGTAAAGAGGCCGCCAGAAGGTTCCTTGAAGAGGTTCATTCGAGGGGGCCGGAGTGGATGGAGTAATAGCGATCAATGCAACATACCCTCGGCGGTGAGCTTTAATTAGTTTGTGGGGTCCCCTAACGCTTAGGTGGGGAAGGTTATGGCGTTAGGGGGCTCCGACGACGTGAGGGAGTATAGTGAGTATACAGTAGGCGATGTCATGTCAACGCCTTTGTTTAAAGCGTTGCCGACAATGAAGGTGAAGGAAGCGGCTAGGGAGATGTTGATGAGGAAGATCGGGAGCGTTGTTGTAGTTAACGATAATGGCAGCCTTATAGGCATTGTCACTAGGACTGATATAATAAGGGCCGTAGTCGTCAATGGGGGGGACCCTGAGGTCCTCACCCTAGGTGACATAATGACTAGGAACCCCTATTACGTGTTGACAGACGACCCTCTAGCTAGGGCTGCAGAGCTTATGGGCACCTATGGTGTAGGCCATCTTCCCGTATTAGACCCAGAAAACCTGAAGCCTGTAGGCATGATCTCTCTTAGGGATATAGTGAGGCATGCACCCGAGTATATTAGGTTGATCGAGGGCCTCAAGATGGAGATCGAAAGAAGAGAGCGACTGGCAGGGGGTAGTGAGTAGGAGGGTCGCAGAGGCCCTTTCCGGTAATGGAGGGGTAAGTTCTTGAGTGTTGTAGGGAGAGGTAAGGACCCTGTAACCCGAGTGTACTCAGCATTGGTCGAAGGGCTAAGCGACGTTCTAGGTATCGATCAAGTACAAGTATTTAGGCTATTACAGCCTCCACCTCGCCGTGAGTATGGTGACCTTTCATTCCCTGTAATGCGTTTTGCTTCGAAGAGTGGGGTTGACGTTGAGAGTGTGGTAGAATCTGTAAGAGGCATGCTGTGGGAGAGGAACTTGCTGAGGTTCGCGGATCTAAGGCTTGAATCTGGCTTCCTCAACGTGTATTTTAAGGGGGAAGACGTCGCTGACGAGGTTTTCAGACTGCTGGCTTCCGGGTGGAAACCCTCTCCAGCCCAGGTAGAGGAGCCTAAGGTTTACGTGGTAGAGCATACAAGTGCGAACCCTATTCACCCTCTTCACTTGGGCCATGCAAGGAATGCTAGTTTGGGTGACAGTCTTGCCAGGATGCTTAGGGCTAGGGGTCACAAGGTGAACGTTAGGTTCTACATAAACGATATGGGGAGGCAGGTCGCTGTAGCCACGCTGGGTTTCAAGATCCTGGGTGTGAGCCCTGAGGACCTAGCTCGGGTTATGGATGTTAAGCCCGACTACGCTGTAGGTTGGGTCTACGCTGTGACTCATAACTCTATAGACGCTGTAGAGGCTAGAAGGAAGGGCGATACCAGGACGCTAGACGATGCACTCTCAGCACTGGCAAGACTAAAAGAGAAGGGGCCGCAAGACTACTTCGAAAAAATACTCTCAGGCGTCTCGACTCTTAGAGACCCTGAGGGAGCCGTATCAGAGCTTATGAAAAGATATGAGGAAGGTCTCGAGCCCGAAAAGAGTCTTGTTAGAAGAGTTGCTAAAGCAGCTCTAGAAGGCTTTAAAGAGACCCTCTCGAGGTTCGGGGTATCCTTTGATAGCTGGGATTGGGAGAGCGACTTGAGCTGGAGCGGCATGGTTGCTAGGCTCCTAGAAGAGGCGAGGAAGAGCCCATATTTCACACTTCATAAAGGAGCCCCGGCCTTAGACCTCCCTAGAGTCATTAGGGAACTCGTGGAGGCTGACACAGAGGTTAAGACCAAGATCAAGATTCCTAGAGGCTTTGATATACCGCCTCTAATATTGATGAGGAGCGACGGTACAACGCTCTACACTACTAGAGATATAGCTTACACGCTACTCAAGTTTAGGGAGGCGGGGGCGGATATAGTAGTTAACGTTATAGGCGCCGACCAGAGGTTAGCTCAGCTCCAGCTAAAGCTCTCCCTCCTAGCTCTAGGCTATAGGAAGGAGGCTCTTAACCTAGTACACTATGACTATGAGATAGTTAGGCTGCCAGGGAGGAGGATGAGCAGTAGGCGGGGCGAGTATGTAGCCCTAGACGAAGTTCTGGAGGAGGCATTCCAGAGAAGCTATAGGGAGGTTAAGGAGAGGAACCCCAGCGCTAGGGAGGAGTGGGTTAGGGATACTGCATGGAAGGTGGCTGTAGGAGCAGTAAGGTTCGCCTTGGAGCAGCCTGGCAGGCTCAAGCCTGTGACCCTCGACGTCGAGAAGATGCTCAACTTCAGGGAGAATAGTGGTCCCTACCTCCAGTACACTTACGCTAGGGCTAACAACATACTCGAAAAACATGGGCACATAGACTTCTTGAAGGCGCTGCCTCAAGCCTTAGACGAAGGTTTAAGAAGAGACCTTATGGTGGAGGCGCTCAGGTTTCCTGTGGTGTCTGCGAAAGCCGCTGACGATCTAGCACCGGAGGACCTAGCCTCTTACCTCCTAAGGCTAGCTGACATGTTCAACAAGTGGTACGAGAAGGACCCTGTCATTCACGAGCCAGAGGAGCCCCTACGCCATGCTAAGGCAGCCCTCGTAACCCTTATAAGAGATACCCTGGGCGCCGGCATGAATCTCCTTGGAGTCGAGCCCCTGCCAAGAATGTAGGCTTCTATGAGGAGTAGCTGTAGAGCAGCCTGGCTATCTCCTCAGCCCTAGATGATGCCTCCTCTACCATCTTTAGCGCCTCAGTCTCCGTAAGGCCGCAAGCCCCTAGCATCCCCCTTAAACGCATCCACTCGACAACCTCTTCAGCAGTTAGTTTACCTTTCCTCCTAGTCCACACGATCTTAGACTCTCCGTCACCCATCTTACCAGTACCGAGATACGTTACTATCATCTTAGCGTACACTTTGTCAGCTAGCTCCCTGGCAAGCCTAGCCTGCTCAGACTCGGTAAGGTCTAAAGTCACTAGCGAGTTCTTCTTCCTAAACACCTTAACATCCATACCTTTGCCACGCTTATAGGGCACGTAGGTAGACCAGGTTAATGTTACTAGAGGGGTCATTAGCCTTGAGAGGTTTTCTATTACCACAGGATTCCTCCCCTCAATAATATTTAGAATCCTGACGACCCGCCTATCATCCGATAATATGAGGGAGGATGCGTGTCTCCTAGCTATGATACCGTAGGATAATGCAGAGACGGCAAAGCATGCCTCCTTATACCATCCCCTAACCCCTTTGGGGGCTGCTACTGTATCATCTAGCATAGATATGAAGCGCAGCAGGTCGTTAGCATTACCTATAGCTACCTGGTAGATAAGGCTATAAAACTGGTCGTCAACGAGCTTACTAAGTTTCAGGACCGCCCTTTCAAAGTCATCCCTACTATACACCTTAGCTAGGTAGTCTATGCCAGCTAAATCCTCCAAGAAAGGATACTTCTCCAGCAACCTTCTAATATCGCCTCCACTATTCCCGCCTCTAGTAGACGAGGATTGAACTATAGCCTCTAACGCGGCCAGATAAAGTAACGCGATAACCCTTGAAGCCATAGCAGAATACGTCATTGAAACGTCGTGTAGATAAACGTCGCTATACATGTAAATCCTGGCTAACAACATGTTTTCTACTACTCTAACTCCCTTCTCTAGGACACCTAAGTCTAGCTCAATTTCAACTCCCCGAGGAACGTACTTGACAAATGGTACTATAGTGAGCACAGAGTAGTATCTATTCAAATCGTATATTCCTGACAAGTTGCCCGTGTGAATACTATCCCTCAGAATGTAGTCAGCCCTATCAACATCTATATTAGAGTTTAACAGTTTCGCTATAATACATTTAACAGCGCTTCTAACCTGCGCATCCAAATCGTTGCCGCCCAGCTCTATACTTGCGTTGCAAGAACCTTCACCATAGGCAATTTTCAGTATATCCGAAACCACGTCAAGATTTACAGGTTCCCCGTTGTAGACTGGTCTATAGTACTTAGTCTTTGCCAGCCCGTCAATTAACTCCACTGTAAGCTTTTCATGGTCAACGTCAACCCCCACAAAAGGCCTACTCTTAGGTGCATACTCGAGAATGGGGTCCTTAAGACCCTGCTCGGATATATGGCTTAATGCTATATGACCCACGTCATGCAGTAGGGCCGCAGTAACCGCTTCCTTCTCAAATTCTAATAATAGCTTTCCAGCCATTCTGAGAGCACTGCTAATCTTCTTAGCCTCCTCCTCCCCCCTAAGCACCTTTACTTCCTCGGTAACTCGCGGTACCACGATCTCTCTAAGATTCCTGGCAATATGATGTATAGCCCTTTTCATAGTAAACGCGACGCCCAAGCTATGCTCGAACCTCGTGTGAACCGCTCCCGGGTAAACTTCCTGGGCAAGACTTAGCTGCTGGATCCTTCTTAATCTCTGCAACAATATTGTATCCACTATAGAATCTATGAAGTCGCTGGGCATCTCTATAAACTGGTGTACAACGTCTTTTACAACTTTCGTCATAACCCTATAGTGAGGCCCGCTCAACACTATTACACCGTCTTCCGCCGCTATCAAGACATTAGCCACGCAAAATATTATATAATTTAGAGT
>WAKF01000040.1 GCA_015523465.1 Aeropyrum sp. | reverse complement strand
ATTTATTACTGTCTCATATGACATTAAGTAACTTAGCTTGTAACGATTATTGACTGTGTACAACGTTGGGAAACTTGGATTACCTTAATATTTAATAGTGATTTACTTAAGTAAAGAGGTAGTGAACCTTTATCGCTTATCCTTAACAAGCACCTTTGTATTGTCAATATTGATTATGAATCCTCTTTCAGAAGGTTGGAGCTCTACCTCGGGCTTTAAGTCTCCGTTAAATATTACACAGCCTGGCTTGAAGTCGATTTTAAGTGTAGACTCTACCCCCGGTTTTAGGGTTATTACCTGATTCTTCAAGATTACGTATACCGGTATTGTGAACTCCGTCTTAACTCCCCAGGGAGTCTTCATAGACGAGTGTTTATAGGGTCTATCAACCCAGTACCCGTACTCTTCGGGGCACAGTACTTTTACCTTATTGCTAGCTATTGAGTAGGCTTCTTTTCGGGTAAGGAATGTTGACTCCACCGTAGTTTTAATCTCGAATTTCAGTGCAATCGCGTAGACGCCGCTGGCTTCCTCGGGCTTAGCTCTAACGGTTAAGCCCGTTATAGTGTATTCGCTATCTAGCCTGACTACCACTAGATCGGCTTCATAGTCGCCGCGCGTCGTATAGTAGCCATAACCCAATAGTGCTAATGCGCCTACAATACCTATAATGACGACAGCTATGAAGGCTCGAGTTAGCAGGCCCACTGAGGCCCCCATAGGGCACTCTTCAAGATTTAAATATATATTAGTTTATGCTTTAGTTGGTGAAGTCGCCCTTAAAGTTATAGACCTCTCTCCATAGAGCCATTTAGCCTCTACTTTGCAGAGTCTATAGTCATCCAGTTTTTCGGGGGCCTTCTCAGCTACTATTTTTAGTAAGTCCTCTATGGACGCGCACTCTAAGCCTACGAGTTCGTCTAGCTCCACTCTATCACTGCTTCCAAGTAAGTTCCTTGCAATTTCGGCGATCACCTCAACGTCTAGGTAGGACCTAGGGTTTTCAGCGCAGTAACATAAGGCAAGTGTCACGTCGTGGCCGTGCCGCTTGGTATAGCCTAGCCTGCAGGGGGCTAGGGAGAGGCTAATTCTTACAGCCCCGCATACCTCCAGCTCCACGTGCCCATGACACCCCAGCTAGTCTGAGCACGGATATTACGATACTAGCTAGGGCTAGCACTACTGCTGCAGCTTTAACGTAGCTGTCAACCTCGGCCACGAGGGTTCACCTTTTACCTGGTATCAAGGGGAAATCCATTATTCTGGCCTCACCCTTCCTACCTCTTACATCAACCTCTACAGTCTCCTCCATGATAGCGTAGCGGGTGTCTATGTATGCCTGAGCTACTCCCCGGCCTAGGACTGGGCTGAAAGTGCCGCTAGTAACCCAGCCAACTTCGACACCGTCTACATATATTTTATAGCCGTGTCTGGGTATCATTCTAGCGTACTTCTTCTTCATTACAAGGCCTACTCTAACCCATCTAACACCCTCCCTCCTACAAGCTCTCAGAGCCTCCTCGCCAATAAACCCCCTCTTACCCCAGTCAATAGCCCCCAAACCGTAGCGTAGGGATACTGCGCATGGCCACTTCACAGGGTCCTCACCGTACTCGTGGCCTCCCAACACAAAACCCATCTCTATCCTTAGGGTATCCCTAGCAGCTATCCCAGCAGGTTTCGCCCCAGCCTCAACGGCTCTCCTAAAGATTTCCTCCGCGCTCCCGGGCTCAGCCACTATTTCAAATCCGTCCTCACCCGTCCACCCGCTCCTACTAACTATGAATGCTTTAACCCCAGCAAGCTCAACGTCAACCTGGAACTCTAGTGGCTTAAGACTCAGAAGCTCCGAGCCTCCAAGGGCCTCCATTATCCTCACAGCCTCCGGGCCCTGAAGCGCTAGAAGTGCATAGCGGTCCCTCACATCAACTACTTCAACATTAAATCCTTGCTCAGCAGCAACCCTCTTAAAATGCTCGGCCATGTGGTCCGCGACGGCCGCGTTAGGTATGATAAGCCACTCGTTATCCGAGAGCCTGTAAGCCATCTCGTCGTCCTTAACTCTAGCATAGACGTTCAAGGCTAGGGTAGGCCCGCTCATAAATCCGACCTTGGTCTTAGATATCCTCTTAGTGTACACAGCCTCTAGGAGCTCCGTAGCATGATCACCCGTTACCAGCAACCTCCCCATATGACTTATATCAAATATTCCGGCGCCCCTCCTAACAGCCATGTGTTCCTCTATAGTGCTAGTGTAGGACATGGGCACGGTCCATCCAGCGAACTCGCCTGGGGAGGCGCCTAGAGCTTCGTGTAGCTTCCAGAGCTGTGTCACCCTCTTCCCACTCATCCCTCATCTCCTAGACACAGGATACATGTGTATGAAGCCTTAACGTGGCTTCAAGGAGCGGCATATACCTCTAGTTGGAGGGTATTAGCTCCTCACAGTGCCCTCTACCTTTTAATAGCCACTTGCACGACCACTTGCTCAGCTCCACTATAACGCTCCTCAGCTCCCTCCCCATATCGGTAAGCCTATACTTAACCCTCACAGGGGGGCCAGGGTCTACAACTCTCTCTACAACTCCCATCTCCACCATCTCGGTAAGAGTCTCAGATAGAGTCTTAGAAGAGATCCCCCTTATCAGCCTCTCAAGCTCGGTGAACGACTTCTCCCCGAAGAGGAGATAATATACTATGACTAGGCTCCACTTCCTTGAGAGGAGCCTGCTAGCCGCTGTGAGGGGGCACTCGTTCTCACTCACCGGTAACCCCCTTCCCACGTAGAAACCAGTATAAAAGGTGGGCTGGGAGTGCTGAAAAACCTTCGTTCTATGCGGGCTTAGCGTTACTAAGCTCCACAGCCATGCCTGTAGCCAGGGCTACCGTCACTATGGCTAGCGTTGTATGTAAGGCGCTTAGAGGGGGGCTTAGGTGGTACCAGACAACTACGGCTCCTAGTAGGACCTGGGTTGTAAGGGCTAGGATGGTTGCGAAGGCCCATATCCTAGCTTTTCCTCCGAGCCTGTAGGCTAGATAGGATGCGTAGGCTACTACTATGAAACCTAGCCCGGCGAAGACTCGGTGAAAATATTCTAGAGCCGTGGCGAAGTCCATCGAAGGCACGATTTCGCCCTTACAGGTGGGCCAATCGGGCCCGCACCCCAGGCCCGCGCCGTAGGCTCTAGTGAAGGAGCCTACAGCTACGGCTAGTATCAGGGAGGCTACTCCCGCGTATGCCCATATGGAGGCCCTATTCAACTCCCGTACCCTCTAAAACCCCGTTCGGCGAGGGCATTTAACCCTCTCTACACGTAGCCAAGGATTTTAGCGTTTCAACTAGGTAGCCCTCCTCTCCCGGCAAACCCTCTATGACTATCTCGCCGTCAACTTCAAGGTAGACTGGGTAGGGGGAGGACCTGCAGGCGTCCTCAGGAAGCTTCTCTACGTTCAACTTCACAGGCCCGCAGACCTCCTTCTCTATGAGCCACCGGTACTCCTCGATCCACCACTTAATCGTGAGCCCATAATACTCGTCACAGTAGAGTACCCTAAGCCTCAGCATGCCAGCACCCCGGGACGATTAGGTTAGTACACTCTCAGCCTCTCCCTGCCAAGGAACACGACCACTGCTGCAATAGTTACTGCTAAGGCTAGAGCTGTTAGGGCGTAGAGGCTTAGGGTCCCCGTTACCGGCTCTCCACATAGGGGTTCGGAGGCTACTGCCAGGCTTGCGGTATAGGTCACTCTAACATCACTCAGCACCACGCCCCCAGGTAGCCTGACTTCCCCCGCTCTAGCCTCCATCGCCGCCGAGACCGGGATGTTTGTACGGGGAGCCAGAGCTACCTCGCCCTCGAACTTCAAGGTCACAGCTCTACCTCTATATGTGAAGGATATCGGCGCCTCACCAGCAGGTATGCACTTGTAGGGTAGGACCTCGCCCTCAACAGCATATATTACAGGCTCCCTTGAGGGCTTAGCTGGCAGCGGCGGAGCCCTCAGCAGCTCCTCTAGGACCGCTACAGCGTCCTGAGGGGCCATGTGAACGCCAGCAACATAATAATCCAGCACCCTCCCGCTGCCAGCCCCAGCCTCGTAGTAATAGACTATCCTCTCCCAACCGGCCACAGCCCCCCCGGACTCGACTACAACCTCTATAACGTAAACTAGGCCTCCAGCATTCGGGAGGGCTGGCTGCAGAGAAACGGCTAGGAGTATGGTTGCAGCCGCTATTAGGGTTGGGAGAGCGTGGTTAGCCACTCTTCCTAGCCCTCTCTATGGCCTTCTCCACGAGCCTCTTAGCCTCCTCAGCCCCCCTCCAACCAGTAACCTTAACCCACTTGCCAGGCTCAAGCTCCTTATAGTGCTCGAAGAAATGCCTAATCCTCTCCTTAACGGCCTCGGGGATATCGCTGACGTCCCTCCAAGAAGCATAGTACGGGTCTAGCTTCGGCTTAGGCACAGCAACAACCTTACTATCCTTACCCTCCTCATCCTCCATCTCTAGGAGAGCTATAGGCACAGCCTCAATGATAGACCCGGGAGCTACACCCTCACGGCTAATAACCAATACATCAACGGGGTCACCGTCTTCCTCCAGAGTCCCAGGTATGAAGCCGTAGTTAAACGGGTAGACCATGCTAGTATAAAGGAACCTATCAACCCTAGGCATACAAGCCTCCTTATCAAACTCATACTTCACACTACTACCCATAGGAATCTCCACAACAACATTCACAACCTCAGGGGCCTTTTCCCCAGGACCAATAGCATCGAGACAGCCCAAAACTACCCACCCCCAACACTATAACACAGAAAACACTAAAACCCTTAAAAAGAACACCCACCAACCCCCAAATAATAACACCCCGAGTCATACAGGGACGACTTAACCTTTACCTGGTATTACCACTTATGTGTTTGTGTTGTTCTTCCATGTTCTCGGGTTTCCTTTCGACGTTTGTCTTGTGGGATTTACGGCGTAAGGTTTATATATTATCCCTTGTCGGGGGAGGGATGGGTGTTTTGGTGCGCCTCGGCTCATGGGGGTAAGGTTTATTAGGCTCCGAGGGCTATTGTAGATGGTGGCCCCGGGGCCATCCACCATAGAGGGAATCCGCGTAGATGGAGAGGGGTAGGCGTATATAGTGGAGGTTTAAACACGCACCATGAAACCCAAGATGCAGAATCCATAAAATGGAATTGAAAGGCACGGCTCAGTGAACACCCTAGCCGTCTACGACCCCAAGCTGAATCCATAAAATGGAATTGAAAGCATCGAGAGGGGGCGCCCCATAGGCGCGGTACAATACTACTATGGAATCCATAAAATGGAATTGAAAGTAATGAGGAGAGGGTGAGGAGCTGTGCCAGTATACCAGGGGAATCCATAAAATGGAATTGAAAGCAAGTGTAAGGGTCTCTTCCACAGGCTCAGTAGCTGGAATGAGGAATCCATAAAATGGAATTGAAAGAAGCCAGCCGAAACCACTCCGTCGTCGAGTCGAAGGGGAGGAATCCATAAAATGGAATTGAAAGGTCGACTACTGTAACTGTTTCTCCGAGCGGAGTCTTACAGGAGAATCCATAAAATGGAATTGAAAGCAGCGGGGGTGACTGGGGGGTGCCTGTCTACGCTTTCATAGGGTGAATCCATAAAATGGAATTGAAAGAGCTAGCACTTGCATGTTCTGCTTTAATTCGTTTATTACTGGGTGAATCCATAAAATGGAATTGAAAGGGGGCCGATGTAGATTATCCTCTCGATATAGCCGTATTCCTCG
>WAKF01000039.1 GCA_015523465.1 Aeropyrum sp. | reverse complement strand
GAGTTAGATTATGCACATCAAAACAATGTTAACTGAAGTTGACGAGGTAGTTTGCTTAAACTATTAGTAAGTCGTAATCCTCTTACAGCTTAAGAGGTATATGCCTCAGCCTGCTAGTAGCGAGATGGTAGGTGGCAAGCGGTGAAAGGTGGAGTTCCGGGACCTGGAATGCCTCATGGGATTTACGTATATCAAGGCGGAGAGTGGGTGCTTTTGAGAAGTGACGGTTCACCTCTAGATTTATCTGAGGCCGGTGATGGTGTAGTGGTAGTATACTTTGATAACGCACTTTGTCCTGCATGCAGGCTCCAGGATAGGTATTGGATAGATCTTGTAAGAAGGTATTCGGGCGACTCCAGAGTTAAATTCTATGTCGTCCTCTGTAACTGGTTCTCGCAGAACTGCTCTTCTAAGGCTGCTGCAGAAACCTTCAAGAAGTATTCTATAAGCGCTAGCCCCACCATAGTGATAGCGGCTGTTAAAGGAGGAAAGAGTGTTTATACAGAGTTCCTTGAGGGAGTTAGAACTACAGAGGTCCTATCCCTCTATGTATCTACCGCGTTAAGGCAGCTCAAGGAGGGGTAGAACCTAGAGTTTTAATATGTTGAGGGTCGCCATTATCATCCTCTCGACGTTAACCTCCTTCCCTCCTCTCAGGAAGCCTTTAGCCATGCACTCCCTGCATATCCTCCTAACCGGGTCTAGCTGTATGGAGCAGTTGATGCACACTAGCCTTAAACACGAGTTGCACCTACCTACGGAAAGCGAGGTACCGCATATCCTGCAGAGAGCGTCTAAGCAAGCTACGCATAACCCTTTATCTCCAATATGGCTACTACAAACTATCCTACCGCAGGACCTACAGCGAATAAAGCCAGGGTTACCGCATAGCTCGCAGAAGCTAGCCTTCACCCATAACACCCAAGAAGTCCCTTAAAGCCCCCCTTCTAACCATAGACTCGTATATCCTCCAGACCCTCTCATCTGTAACTAGTCCTGTGTAAAAGCCTTCCCTCTCCAGAGCCTCTCTAACCCTTTCAGGAAACTCCTCAGGGTTCACTAAGGCATAGCCGCTCAGCCTCTTAATAGCCTCAGCTATGTCAGAGTTGCTAGGATACCTCTGCTTAACCCTCCTCTTATACCTTCCAAGCTCTTTCTCCAGCTCCCTCGAGCTAGCCTCTAGATCCTCTAAAACATCATCAGGTAGATCACTCAACTCCCCCTTCAAGGGCCTCACCCCACCTTAACTATAGCTGCAGGCCCTCGACTTAACAGCTACTAAGACTAGCGTTTACCACTTCACAACATGTTACAAGCGTAAAAAGGCGTTAACCTCCCGGCGCATCCGTATCAGAGCAAATAGTTATTTGCTTCCTACCTTTATAGAGTAGGCTTGGGGCAAGAGGCGGTGACAAGTGTTGCTGAGGAATGAATCTCAGAGAACCATTAAAGTTGACATAAATAACTCTAGGATTAAAGTTGCTGGTAGGAACTATGAAGCGAACCATGTACTTATAATAGGTGCTAAGTCGCTTGAAGCGGTGTTGGAGCCTGGGTCTGTTAAGGTTAGGGCGGTCTTTGATGCGTACCCGCAGATTCAGTCTCCAGATATGCATGCTGGCGAGGTCGTAACTATTAGCAGAGCTGGAAGTCACTTTGAAATGGATACTTATGGTGATAAGATTAAGAGGATAGAGGAGTCGGGTAACACTATAAGGATTAAGGGTGATCTCATTTCGCTTAAGTTTGAAATGGATGAAGAGTATATGGTGTTAAAGATCCCTGGAAAGGGGAGGGTTAAGGGTACCAGGCTGGTATTAAGCTGTCAAGGCGATGTGAGCTTAAATATGATAACCATGCCTTTCACTGTGGGTATTGTTTCGGTGAAAAACGGCGAGGGGGAGATTAGGATTAAGGGTGACGAGGTAGAGGTAGTTCTAGCCGAGAATATTAAGTAGGCAAGTATAGAGTGAGTCGGAAAAAGAACCTGTGTGCTAGCTCTTCTTTCCTCCTTACTATATTGCTAGTTTAAGTCTAACATAGAATACTCCTTCTTCCTCCTTTCGGCCTGCATCTAAGACTTCAAAGCCCATATCCTTAGCTATTTCCTGTATAGCTAGCCAGGTATCCGCGTCCCTCATTACGACCTCGTAGATCACGCCAGGCTTAGCGAGCTGGGCCACGTAGATCTGGAAGGCTTCTGTCTTAGACATGCCGCATTTATCCTCAACCTTCCTAAAATCTATTACTTTAACCTCCTCTCCCATCAAGGTTCATCCCCGGTCTTTATGGGTGCACCCACCATGTTGCCCCACTCGCTCCAAGACCCATCATATACTCTAACCCTTGGATAGCCTAATAGCTCTTTGAGAACAAACCACGTATGAGCAGCTCTTTCACCTATCCTGCAATACACTATAACCTCCTTATCTGGTGTAACCCCGCGTGACTCGTATAGACGCTTAAGCTCCTCAACATCCTTAAAGGTGCCATCGTCGTTGACTGCCTTCTTCCAAGGTATGTTTACAGCTCCGGGTATATGACCTCCTCTCTGGGCCTGTTCATTAGGGTACTCAGGCGGTGCTGTCACCTCACCCTTATACTCCTCGGGGCTCCTAACATCCACTAGGACTACATTGGGGTCTCTTAGCTTTCTCATAACGTCAATGAAGAAGGCTCTATACCTTAAGTCAACCCTAAGAACCCTATAGCTACTCTCCTTATCAACCCTGGGGGTTTCCTTTGTAAGGGGTTTTCCGAGCGCTATCCACTTAGTCCTCCCCCCGTTAAGTATACTCACTTTTTCATGACCATACATCTTGAAGATCCAGTAAGCGAAGGCTGCAAACCAGTTATTGTAGTCGCCATAAAGGACTACATGATCGTCATTTTCTATGCCAAGTCTTCTCATAAGTCTCTCAAATCCCTCAGCATCAATTATATCACGCTCAGGATACTTGTTCAAATCTTTCTTCCAGTCTATTAAGAGCGCCCCGGGTATATGTCCTATATAGTAAGCTGACTGAGGGTCGTAGTCAACTTCTACTACCTTAATACCAGGTTTGCTGAGATTCTTCTCAAGCCAATCAATTTCAACTAGGGGTCCCGGATATTCTTGAGCCATGTAGCCTTACACCTCCAAAGAGGATTGTAATGTAGGCTGGGTATCAGCCTTCAAAAATATTTTGATTCGTCTAAAGCATTCTATTAGGGATATCATTAAGTCTACGCGAGTGACAGATGCCGGTAGGGATTTAGGGGCACTAGCCAATTATAGCGTAGCGGGGGGGAGGCCGATGATGAGGTTCGGCGCTACGGAGCTTAAGTGCTCTGAAGAGCACCGGGTTACTTGACGGCCTCCTCCGTCCCCTTGAAGCCTAGTTCTTCCTCTAGCTCCGCTATGTAATCCCTGTCTAGCTTTTCATATCTTTCGAGGCTACCCACGTCAAACCAGGGCCCATCGTAGGTATACGCAGTTATCCTGTAGCCTTTTCTGATCATGTATGGAATAAGATCGCTCATTATGTCAAAGCTCGTACCAAGGTCATTGTATGCTTCCAGTATAGCCTCCTTTTTAATGACTGCGATGCCTATGAAAGCTTTTAGAGGCAGCCAAGGCTTCTCTTCGACCTTCAATACTCTACCTCCTTCCTCATAGACAATCCCCACGGGAACCTGATATTTACCAGCTACAACTAGGGTTGCATGAGAGCCTGCAGCTTTGTGGACTTCGTAGACGCCGCCCACGTCAACTCTGGCAACTATATCGCCATACCATACTAGCACGTTTTCAGAAGTGATGGCGCCCTTCTTAACTGCCTTAAGAAGAGCTCCTCCAGTATCCCGGTATCTTTCGTCGTCTAGGCTATACGCTATCTTTACTCCAAATCTGGTTCCATCGCCAAAATAATTATAGATGTATTTCCACCTATAACCCACGAGCAAGACTATATTTCTAATGCCGCCTCGAGCTAGCCAAGTTATTATATATTCTAGTAGAGGTTTCTCGCTCTCGCCTAAGGGCACCATAGGTTTAGGTATGATATCCGTGTACGGTCGGAAGCGTTTGCCTAAGCCCCCTGCAAGGATTGCGGCCTGCAGGTTCACGGTAAGCCTCCTACTCTGAGTATACGGTTTTAGAGGGTTTAAAGTGGTATTGTAGCGGGATTTAAGCTTAAGAGTGCGGAGCCTACTCGAATAATCCTTAAAATCCCCTTCCAGACGAAGACACTGCCTACGCCAGGTAACCCGTAAATTACAGGCCACTCACTACAATCAAGCGCTGGTAGGGCTAGCAGGTCCTCCTCGCCGTTCACAAGGACGATTACACGACGTTCGGGAGGGTTTCGGAGTAGCCTGCAAAGGCTTGTATACGCTTCTATTGTAATGCTCCCTGGAGGGTTTGATACCTTAATTTGGATGTCGTGGGGTGGCAGTCGGTATTCAATAGCTCCTCTCTGAATTTTCCCGTCAATGATAGCGATATAAAGGCCCTGAGGAAGGGCCTCCGCGCATAGTTTAGAAACGTAGTCACCGACGCATACAGACTTTCCCTCCGACTTAAGTAGTTCAAGCACTCGTTTACCCCTATATACAGGACCCCAAGCCGCAGCAAAGTCTATGCGAAGTTTTGGGGGAAGGGAGTATCTGGGTAACTGCAAGGACCTACCCCGGGATCCTCTACACCATAACTCTATGGGCTACTATTATGGCCTTCATGACAGGTCTGTCAATGTTAAGCCTCTTTGCAACTTCGGAATGACGAGGATCTAATACTATTAGAACTCCCCTCCAATTCTCGCCTTCAATGTTAGTAGAGCCGCATACAGGACACACATTCTCCTTCCTTGATAATAACGCCCCGCACTCCTTGCACGCCTTAAACGGCGGTATCCTACCTCTAGGCCTCCTCATAGCCACCTTTACTCACCGCCCTTCAGGTTTCAGCCTTAGCGGCAGCCTTCAGCCACTCCTCTTTACCTAGGTAAGGCTGTCTCATGGTCAAACCTATCTTAAGAACATAGGCGGGTCTAGTGCCCGTCTTGGCGATGCTAGTTATCCTAACCCTAACTACGTCCCCCACTCTTACAACCCTGTTAGTATTGACGCCCTGGAAGCCTTGGCCGTCAGGGGTTTCGACCACGTTTTCATCCATTACCTGGCTCCTATGTACTAGACCCTCAACAAGCCTTGGGCCTAGTCTCACGTAGAGGCCAGACCTCTCAGCTTTAGTGACGATGCCTTTAGCAACTTCATGTTCTATAGGCCTGAAAGTTAGAACTTTATACCTTACCGGGAAGTATATGTCGGGATCGCCACTTAGGGGTAAGATAAGCCCGTCTCCTACAACCTTAGCTTCTATAACAGCTATTATAAACCCCATCTCCTCGTCAACCTTGTTTTCCAGGTCCCTCCTAAGAATATCTAGTACCGCCTTGTCAAGGTTATCGCTGGTAAACGCTACCGAGGGACTAACACCCACCCACTCCTCGACCTCGTAGATAAAGTACACGAGTAGCGTCACCCCGTCTAGCATGAATACAGCTAGGCCTAGCTAGTTAGGGGGGACTTTAAACCTATTAAAACTTACCTCCACCACTGGAACCGCTCTTCCTCGCTACACTCCATTTAACCCTCTTCAACTCCCATATAAGTCTAGAAAGGGGTATCTCCACGGGGCATGTAGCATCACACCTGCCACATCCTAGGCATAAGAGGGCTAGTTCCGATGCTTTCTCTATGCTCTCGGTTATTGCAGTCCATACTATGCCCATAGGCCCCCCGTACGTGCTACCGCCCCACAGGTTTGCTGTGTGTAGGAATACTGGGCATTCGAACTGGCATCTACCACATCTTATACACCTCAACTGTTCCTGTAGAAAGGGAAAGGGCCCCTACCAGCTTTCATCCTACCATTGTCTATAAACACTACGTGTAGCTCCCGGGGCCCGTGAGCCCCGTATACTCTAACAAGCTCTATATCGCCGGTACTGCTCGGACCTGTTATAACTGAGATGTAAGTTGGAGGGTAGAGGCCTGCAAATGCTGCTTGGACTAGTGCTACGTCTATTGCGTCTGTTATTGTGGGTACTATTTTATCTACGGGCACGAGGGCTATGTGGACTTGTGGAAGAGAGGATACCATCCTAATGTTACCTTCATTCTCAACTAGCACTATGGAGCCTGTATCGGCTGCGAGAGCGTTAGCACCTGTTATCCCCACGTCAGCCTTAATGAATTTGTCCCTGAGGAATCTTCTGACGGCGAGAACTATGCTCTCAATGTTGCTAGGGTCAACTTCGATGCCAAGCTTCTCCCTAACAAGCTTGGCAGCCTTCTCCCGCGTCATGTGTATAGCGGGCGCCACAGTATGCATAGGTTTTCCCTCTTCGAGTTGAACTAGGAATTGCCCGAGGTCTGTCTCCCAGACTTCATTTCCGAGGCTTTCAAGGTACTCTCTAAGTCCTACCTCTTCAGCAGCCATACTCTTCGACATTACCACGGTTTTACCGCTACCCACAATCTTCCCAACGATCCTTCTAGCATCCTCGGCCGTCTCGGCGAAGTAAGCTTTTCCATTATTAGCTTCAATATTCCTCATAGCCTCCTCTACAAGCTCTTCAAGCTTCTCCGCAGCCTTCATTTTAACCTCCTTAACCCTTCTTGCCTTCTCTAGGATCTCGGGGTATCTCTCTAGGATCTTTAGGACCTTTTCCTGGGCATTCCTTCCAGCCCTCATGACCCCTTCCTGGAACTCTGGCTCTCCTAGGGCCTTCATTATGTCGTCGTAGAAATCGCCGTGAGAACCGGCCAACAGGCCCCCCGAAGGGTGGGGTGTGCGTTTAGAGGGAAAAACCTCGTGTTTAAGGCTGTATTATTATCTACCTTCTCCCGCTCAGCTTCCTCGCCTCTCTCTCAGTCTCCCTGAGTATGAGTATATCGCCGACCCTAACAGCTCCTATAACGTTCCTAGTAAGAATCCTACCCTTATCCCTACCCTCTAGGATCCTAACCCTAACTTGGGTAACTTCGCCTGTGACACCAGTTCTCCCAATTATCTGAATGACCTCTGCAGGGTAGCCAAGCTCCTCGATAATGTTGAACTCCTTCTTCTTACCCTCCTCAGGCATCACTAAACGCACCCCCTGGAGGGTGCTAGTGTGGAAGGCTATATAAGCTTGAGAGTGAGAGCATAGCCCTGGGGTGGAGTGGGCTGTGCCTAAAGCCAAGAACTGTAGCTTCTGCGGTAGGAGGATAGAGCCCGGTACAGGTTTAATGTTCGTGCTAAGGACGGGACAGATACTATGGTTCTGTAGTAGCAAATGTTATAAGAGCTTCATTAAGCTAAGGCGAAGGCCTGATAGGCTTGAGTGGGTTAGAAAAGTGAAAAAGAGCCTCCTAGAAACTTAATGTGTAAAGACGGCTTTCCACTATCTCATTAGCCGAGAATTATTTACTGCTACTATACTTTAAGCCTTAAGGCCGATATTTGTATAAAGT
Source organism: Aeropyrum sp. (assembly GCA_015523465.1). GTDB lineage: Archaea > Thermoproteota > Thermoprotei_A > Sulfolobales > Acidilobaceae > Aeropyrum. Next base: position 644 of record WAKF01000039.1, on the reverse strand, counting down.
ATAGTGTCTTCGAAGCCTCTCCAAGACGATTAGGAGGATTACGGTAAATAGGATCTTCACTGTTCGATAGGTTCAATGGGATTGTATTAGAACCTCCAGGTCCTAGGACCTGCTAGAGAGCTTGTTATTACAGAGAATGAATTTGTGCGTATCTGTAGTTGTAGGAAAATCCTGTGAAGAGTTACGCAGGCTTCTTGAAAAACTTAAAAGGTAGTCTGAATTAAGATGGGTCCTTGGATTTCAGAAGAGTCTGGTAGTTGTTGCATTGCATATGACTACTACTTTACTCTAGGGCACTGATCTGTTGCTTTACATCGGCACATTCTCAAAGGACTCTTAAAGTAGTTGATGATCGCTACCATATAGTAGCTATCTCGCTCAGCGGCTACGATTTCCTTTACTTACAGGGCTTATATGTGCATGCAAGCCCTAGTCTTTACACCGCCTAAGCAATTGTAACACCACCTTAACGACTGCTGGGCTACAAGTTCGACCGCTAGATTGCAAGTCTCATAGGTAGCACCACCTTATACTATTATAAAAAGTGTTTACTGGTCTAGGACTATAGCTTAGGGTCGGCTTAGGATTCTCTAGTATTTGTAGTTAAAAAGATTGAGCAGTATAGCTTGAGGGCGGAACGCTCT
>WAKF01000038.1 GCA_015523465.1 Aeropyrum sp. | reverse complement strand
GGCCATGCTCTCAACATCGCTAGGCTTAGCATGAGACTCCACAGCCACCACGTCGAAGTAGCCCGTCTTAACTAGCATGTAGGCCTGAGCCAGCCCCTGGATAAAGTCGCCGGCGACAGTGAAGGTAGGCCTTAGAACGCCTCCAATGGGCTCGGGGGCGAACTCATCGGTTATCGCTATACCTTCCCAATAGTCTTCCTGGCAGGAAACGAAGGCGTCTACATCCCTCCTAGGATCTACGCCAGCAGCCTCGTAAGCCCTCATAGCGGCCTCGAACATCATCTCCCGGAAGCTCAGCTCCTCTACAGAAGGCTTCAGACCGCTCCACCCTATAGACACGAGGGCTACCCTCAAAGCCGACACTCCCTCGGCCTTAAAGCCTTGTGGGCTGGAAAAGCCTAAATATGAGGTAGACGTCTCAAACTTATACCTGGGGAGAGGAGCCTCTAGAGGCCCACTTTAAAAAGACCAGCAGGTCTTTTGGCTTTGAAAACGGTCCCTACTACATTTTCCTCCATAACTTAACCATAGCCTCCGCTAGCTCTCTCATTTTAGCTTCAGGATTAGAAGCCTTCATGACAGCGCTTGCCACCAGCACTCCAGAAGCTCCTAGCTCTACTGCGCGGGCCGCGTCCTCGCCCCCCGTAATCCCTGCTCCAGCCAGCACCGGGAGACTCCTAACTCTCCCTACGGCCTCCAGGGCGCCGGTTATCACTTCGGGTTTGGCTTTCGAGACTGGTATCCCAGTGCCTATAAGCTCTGGGGGCTCTACGGCGATCATGTCTACAGGTAGGTATGCTAGCCCTGCAGCCTCTCCAGGGGTGTCTGCGCAGGCTAGGACCTCCAGCCCGGCCTTCTTAGCAAGCTCTGCAACCTTCTCCACGTCACGATACAGCATCTTATGCTCGCTATGATTTATAAGCACGCCCTTGACGCCCTCAGCCGCCAGCGCCTCAGGCGGGGTAAAGCCTGTATGAGCCCCGAAACCAACAGGGTCTGCGTGCTGTGCGTACACATCATCATATATCGAGGCCAACAGAACAGCATTAACTAGGGGGGCCACCAGTATTACCCTAACACCCGTAGAGGAGGCTATCCTAGAAGCGGCCCTAGCAAGATCTCGAGCACCGCTTCCAAACGCATTTCCATAAGCCTTCATGTTAACAGCTAGCACGGGAGCCTCCAGCAACTCAGACACCAGAGCATAGTATCTAGAGCTACAGAGAGATTTATAGAAGCTCTGCTCTAGCGCCTCAGCCCTTCAGCGGGCCCAAGTCATCCCCCGAAGGGTCCTCAGTGCGTAACTACATCATCGCCTGATTCCCTTCTAAACGTTATAGGCTTCCCATGTAACTTATGTCTCCTTTCAAGTTAATCCATCTTCAACGTGAACGCTCTAAAATTGCAATACATTATATAGCCTATGAATATACTATCAAAACAACTATTATTATTAAGACTTGAATACTTTAATGATATTTATAGTTTAAATTAAAAACGGCTTTAGGTTCTAGACCCACCTCTTCTTCCTACGATACCACTTCACGCTCTTATAGCCAGCCCTCGCCTTACCCATGCCTAGGTAGAACTCCCTTATATCCTTATCCTCACGTAGGACATCTGCAGGCCCCTCAGTAACGATCCTCCCATTCTCCATTACGTAGCCGTAGTCTGAGATCTCTAGCGCTTTGCGGGCGTTCTGCTCCGCCAGAAGTATAGTGATCCCCTCATTACGGTGTAACTCTACAATAGTTGAGTAGAGCTGCGATACCACCTTGGGGGCAAGCCCTAGGCTAGGCTCGTCTAACATTAAGAGCTTAGGCTTGTGTAAAAGCGCTAGCGCTATGGCTAGCATCTGCTGTTCCCCGCCACTCAGGTTTCCCGCTCTCTCAGAGAATCGCTCCCTGAGCCTGGGGAAGTAGTCTAGAACCGCTTTTACCTCGTCAGGCCCCGCCCCCGTAGTATAGGCGACTGCGTCTATGTTCTCCTTGACCGTGAGCTCCTTGAAGATCCTTCTACCCTCCATAACATATATAACTCCCCTCTTAGCTATGTCGTCGGGCTCCCTGTTAGTAATGTCTTCTCCCTCAAACGATATTGAGCCCCTTGTCACCTTCCCCCTCTCATATTTTATAACCCCCGATATCGCCTTGAGGGTTGTAGACTTGCCCGCCCCGTTAGGACCTAAAATACAGGTTATGGTTCCCTTCTCCACAGCCAAGCTAAGGTTCTTAATCACCAGTATGTAGGGGTGGTACATTATCTCGGCGTTAGACACTGTCAGCATTGGCGGCACTAACTGCTCACCCTCCTTCTATAGTCACCTTGGCACAGTCTATAGCCTCCGGCGCTGTGAACTTACCCTTCAACTGGAGGCTTCCATCCTCGGCGAGGAATACTATGAAGACGGTCTTGTAGGGCACGTGCCAGCCTTCCTGGAACCTTAAGGGGGCCGCTGTTATACCTCCGAAGTCGAAGGTCCTACTCTCAAGCACTTCCTTCAACGCCTCACCTTTCCTCTCGAGTAGGTCCTGCGATGTAACCTCCTCTATAGCCTTTACCAGCAGCCACACGTTGAGGAAGCCTTGGACGAAGCGCAGGGTTACTTCCTCCTTGGGCACGCCGGCCATAGAGGCGGCTTCGTATATCACGTTGTAGGCTTCAACCCCGGAGGCGAACATCGGGTAGAGGAAGGGGCTTATGCCGGCTACCATACCATAGGCCTCCTCGCCTACCAGGTTAGGGCTCCTCTCGTCGAAGCCCCACACGTTGGAGAGTAGCACGGCGTCCAAGCCTACCTTGGCCATAGCTCTAGCTAGTAGACTGCAACTGCTAATGGTGTTTCCACACCACACATAGTCTGGGTCTGCGGCCTTCATCTCCCTCGCAATCCTCTCAGCGTCGGCCTCAGTAGCCCTTAGCGGTAGGTCGAAGTCGCCCACAACCTCCATGCCCAGCGCCTTGGCAGCCTCCTTTATGGCTGATATGGGGCTACGGCTGTATGCCACCTTATGGTCGTATGCTAGGGCTATCTTGCCAGCCCCGTACTCCGTAGCAAGCCATTGGAGCCCTGAGCAGGCCTGCGTGCTATAGTCGGGCGCTGGGAAGAAGTTGTAGGGCTTCACTACCAGCTTGGCTGAGTAGCTGGCTGAAATGTAAACCACCTTATCCCTAGCAACCTGGTCCGAGAGCTTCTCGGTATCAGCGGTACCCCAGCCCACGACTGCTATGACATTATACCTGTCTCTAAACTCTCTGTAGAACTCTTCGGCTAGCGTGGGGTTGTAGGCGTAGTCCCTCTTAATATAGTTTATCTTAACCCTCACTCCATCCTTAGTATAGATTCCCTTCTCGTTGAAATACTTGAAGGCTGCCTCAGCACCCCTAGCATAGCCCTTACCGACGTCGCTCGTGGGCCCGGTCTCGTCAACCAGCAAGCCCACATTAATCTCTATTACTTTAGCCTCCTCCTTGGGAGCCGCCTCGCCTGCTGTAGGGGTTGCTTCGGCGGGAGTGGTCTCTTCTTGCATCTCGCCTCCTCTACCAGCTAGCAGGAAGTAGGCTCCCGCTAACACTATTATGATTACGAGGGCTGCTAGGACTATGTAAAGGGTATTTTGACGCGCCAAACCCCCTCCCTCCATAAATCCACCTCTTATTACAAACAGGACTTTTAAAACCTTTTTGGGGAATAGTATTTACTTGACTTTCAGGCCTAATCTAGTAGCTGTAGGGCCATAGCCTGAAGTACTCCTTCACTCTCCTAAGCACGGCTATGAGACCCTCTGGCTCCAGGATTATTACTACCGTTATCAGGGTACCTAGCACGATGTACTTTATAGCCGAGGCGAAGGCTGAGAACCCCATTGCAGCTAGTATAGGTACAAGGTTGCTCTCAAGCAGCGTCCACCCAGTCCTCAAAACAAGCACGCCCAGCAAGCTTCCCCATACCACCCTTCCAGGGCCGCCTATGAGCACCATGCCAAGAAGCTCTATTGAGTTAACTAGGGTGAACGCCTCCCAGCCTATCCCCACACTATATATTGCATAGAGGCCTCCAGCTATGCCAGCATAGAATCCTCCGATGCCAAAGGCTATTGCCTTGGTTAGGGGCACGTTTACTCCAACTATGGAAGCAGCCACATCGTTATCCCTTACAGCCTTCATAGCCCTCCCATAGCTGCTCCTTGCTATGTTACCCGCAGCAAGCGCCATCAAAGCCGCTACTATGAACGTGAAGTAGTAGAGGGCCTCGGGCTCGTTTAAGTCTATTGAGGCTAGCCTCTTAGCCTCGGGGGGTATGGGTGTGTACTGGTCCGGGTCTATGCGCGAGAAGGCGTATTCTAGGAGTAGCTGTGCGGCGAGGCTAGCCATCGCCAGATAGTACTCCTTCAGCTTGAAGCTAGGCAGGCTCAACACTAGGCCTATGATCATAGCGGTTATACCTGCTAGGGGTAGAGCTAGCACAACATTAACGCCCAGCTTGAGGGCTGCGAAAGCTACAGTATAGGCTCCGACTCCCATCAATGCTGCCTGGGCAAGGGAAATTTGGCCTGCAAGGCCCACTGTTATGTTAAGGCCGATGACTGCTACCCAGAATATGAGGGCCGTTATAGCAAGGTTCAAGTAGTAAGTGTCTAAGAGTAGGGGGGCGCTTAAACCTGCTATGACTGCTAGTACCAGCGCAGCCTTGTGTATAGGGTATCTTATGAACGCCATATCGCCTTCATAAGTCTCCTTGAACACCCCCGCAGGCACGGCTCACACCCTCTCGATCCTCTCGCTACCGAAGAACCCGTAGGGCTTCACGAATAGGATGAGTAGTAGGAGTAGGAAGGCTATATCGCTCCCGATGCCGGGGAGGTATGGGTCTAAGAACTTGCTTGCAAGCTGCTCAGCAAGCCCTAGTACTATCCCGCCTAGAAGCACGCCCCCCAGACTGTCAAGCCCCGCTATAAGGCTCGCAGCCAGCGCCCTGATGGCATAGTACTCGAGGTCCGGCGATACTTGAGTCTTCACTGCAAGCAGTATGCTCCCTAGACCTCCAACCAGACCCGCGAGGGCCCACCCAGCCAGCATTAGCCTCCTAACTGGGAGCCCGTAGGCGGCTGCTCCTTCAGCATCCTCAGCTACAGCCCTCATAGCGGCGCCGAAACTCGTTTTTCTGTGTAGTAGTACAACCCCGGCGAGCACAGGTATCGCACCTAGGAGGGATATGAGGTCGTTGGTTGCTACAGTTAAGGCTCCGAGCCTATAGTAGTCTATGTCTAGAGGGAGGACTGCAACCTCGCTGCCACCAACTACAAGAACTACCCCTTTAAGCGCGTAGAACACACCCAGCGTGGCACCTATAAGGGCTATTGGAGGCCTCCCTAGGAGAGGCCTGGCAACACCCCTCTCTATAGCCATGCTGACTGCGACCGAGACTATTATTGCAGAGGCTAGTGCGACTTCGAGCCTACCTGTAGCAGTAGCTGTTATGAGCGCAGTGTAGGCGGCTAGTAGCACTACCTGGGGCACCGCGAAGTTTATAGACTTATTGGCCCTGTAGACCAAGTTATATCCCATCGCTATGAGCGAGTATAATATCCCTAAGAGGACGCCCTGGAATATCAGGTTAGACCACGTCTCTACATCGACAGCCTCTAAAGCCATTAAAGTCACCCCTCATCAACGTCAACGATCGAAACCCTCTTAGTGACCTCAACTATCCGCCCGTCCTCGAGCTTCATAGGCACTGTGAGCTCGTACTCCCTCTCCCCCCTATACATAGCCTCTATCAACCCAGCATACCTCCTCTCTATTACAGCCCTCCTAAGCTTCCTAGTCCTAGTCATCTCTCCGTCGTCAGGGTGGAACTCCTTAAAGAGGCTAGCGAACTTCTTAATCCTCTCCTTCTCGGAGAGCCTAGAGTTCACCTTTCTAACCTCCCTCTTAAGGAGCTGTAGGACCTCGGGCTTCTGGGATAGGTCTGAGTAGCTTGTAAACGTTATCCTCCTCCTCTCAGCCCAGCGAGATACAATCTCGAAGTCTATGTTGAGCAGTGCTACCAGGTAGGGTTTCCCTGAGCCTATTATAGCCGCCTCCCCTATGTAAGGGCTAAACTTCAGCTTATTCTGGATTACCTGGGGGGCCACTACGGTGCCATCTGCTAGCTTAATCAACTCCTTAGCTCTATCCAATACCTTTAAGTGGCCATCATCCGTTAACACCCCCACATCGCCCGTCCTAAGCCACCCATCCTTGAAAGCCTTCTTAGTGGCCTCCTCGTTCCCATAGTAGCCTTTCATGACCGCCGGGCTACGGAGCAGTATCTCGCCGTCCTCAGCTATCTTAACCTCAGTGAGCGGAAGCGGCTTGCCTACAGTATCAGGTCTCACGTCATCATCTGGGTGCACGACAGCTATCCCAGCTACCTCGGTTTGCCCATAGATCTGTTTGAGGTTAACCCCTATCGCGTGGTAGAACAGGACGTAGTCCTCCCCGATCATGGCACCGCCTGTGTAAGCCCTTCTAACCCTCTTCAACCCGGTCTTGTCTAGCACGGCCCTGAGGGCTAGCCAGTAGGCAATATAGGCTAGAGCCCTCCAGGGTAGAGGGGGCTTGCTCCTACCCTTAACTAGCCTCCTCTTAGCAGCCTCCATGCCTATAGCGTAGGCTATCTTGAAGGCAAGCCTCTTTATAAGGTCCGCATCCTCCACCCTAGCCATAATATCCTTAGCTATCCGCTCCCATACCCTAGGGGGCGAGAATAGGAAGTGGGGGGCTATCTCCCTAAAGTCGCTCCACATCGTCCAAGGGGTCTCTGGGAAGTTAACCCTAAACCCTGCTAGCAGGTGTAGGGAGATGCTCATCATCTGCTCGCCTATCCACGCTGTAGGGAGGAATGAAACGTACTCCCAATCCTCTTCTACAGGGTCCACCTGGTTTAGCTGGTAAGCCATTGCTAGCATGCTCTTAAAAGATAGCATTGCAAGCTTCGGAGGCCCTGTAGTCCCGCTTGTGGTGAAGAGGCCGCATACCATGTCTGGCTCTAGGTCCTCCAGCTTCCTTCTAACGAACCCCTCGCCCCTCTTCACTGCAAGCTTCCTACCAAGCTCCATGAGGTCTCCGAACGTCACTATCTTCTTGCCGATCATGTCACGATACTGGTGAAGGCCCTTAGCCTCGTCAACAATGATCTTCTCGACATCAACGCCAGAATCTAATACTCTATCTAGCTGTTCTTGCCCCTCAACTAGCACTATTGAAGCGTCGCTACGGTCTAGCACATAGCCTACCTCATCGCTCAGGCTGTCACGATATATGCCTACAGTCTTGGCTCCGAGAAGGTGGGCGCCAACCTCGTATATCACCCATGCAGGCCTGTTGAAAGTTATGAACGCCGCTGTATCTCCAATACCCAGCCCCATCTCCTCCAAAGCCAGGGCTGCATAGACAACCCTCTCATAATAATCCTTCCAAGTGTATCTCCTCCAGATCCCATAGCGCTTCCACCTAAACGCGACATCCCCGGGCTTCTTGCGGGCTCTCCACGCTAGCAACCAGGGAAAAGTGCTCTCGTACTCCACCTCCTCCCAAGGCCTCTCGAGGAAGTCCTCCGCCTTCATCGCGTGCTAACCCCCTATATAAGCAGTTATCACTGCTTCATCCCTTACAGCATCCTCGGGGTGACCGTCGAAGATCACCCTACCCCTATCCATAACTATGACTCTATCACAGATGTCACTTACAACCTCGAGATCGTGCTCGACAAGCACCATAGTAGTACCCCTAGTCTCCCTCACCTCTATTATGGCCCTGATAATGTCTTCCTTCTCCTCCCTCGAGAGGCCGGCCATAGGCTCGTCCATAAGAATGACCTCCGGGTCTTGGACTAGGGCTGCAGCTAGGTCTACCTTCTTCTGTATACCTGGAGGTAGAGACCCCACAGGCCTATGCCTATACTCCTGGAGCTCCAGCAAGTCTATAATGTGCTCAGCCCTCTCCCTAGCCTCAACCTCCCACCTCTTCGCTCTGAAACCCCATAGCGCGGCCTCTATTATGCTACCCCTATGCCAGGGGTGAAGCCTCAACATTATCGCTTCAAGGACCGTCATACCGTGGAACATCTCTCCGTGCTGGAAGGTCCTAGCTATGCCTAGCTTAACCCTCTCGTGAGGCGGCATCCCCGTGATATCCTTACCCTTAAAGTATACTCGGCCCCTCTCAGGCCTGTAAATGCCGCTTATAACGTTGAGTAGAGACGTCTTCCCGGCGCCGTTGGGGCCTATAAGCCCTACAAGCTCTCCCTTCCTAATCACTATGGAGACTCCATCAAGCGCCCTAACGCCTCCAAAGCTGAGGTGTAGCCCCTCAGCCCATAGTATGCGCTCTCCCATACCCCAGACACGCTTGTACAAGCTTGATTTATCCCAGACCATGTCGACTTTAGCCTCTTCCATAGAAGGCTGTGGATGCGGCACTAAGTGCACCCAATTAGGGTTAATGAGGTGTTCATTGAAATTGGTTGCAGGGGGGTTAAGTGTATAGTACATACCCCGGCTACACCCTCCAAAAGGTATAATATATATTTTCTTATTACTCCTTTAAAAGAAGCTTCGTAATGGGGGTCTTCCTGGTGCATTTAGTTGCGCCCGTGGAGCAGGTTTTGGCCCCAGAAGGCCGCTAGCCTAGATGTAGACAAAGTAATTGGGAGCTTCGAACCTGTAACTAGCGTGGTCAAGGCTATGGGAGCAAGGGAATCGTGTGCTCTTACTCAGGCCGAGACTGGGTACTGCTATAGTTGGAGGCGGCTCTCAGACTTTATTGTAAGAGTTGGTGCTTGGCTTCAGGGTCTGGGGGCTGGGAGAGGGGCTCAAGTAGCAGTTGCCTCGGAGAACCTTATAGAGGCGATATCCTTTTCCCTCGCCGCTATGGCAGCGGGGTCTAGGCTGGTGCTCATAGACCCTCTAACCATAGGGGAGGACCTGAAGTTTCAGCTTGAAAGTAGGAGTATAGTTGTGGTTGCTGGCAGCCGAACCTTCCTGTTGAGAAGCCTTAATGCTATCCTAGAGTCTACCGAGGCTAGCATTGTAGAGCTCGCCCCTGGAGACTCCATGTTTAAGGTGGAGGGGAAGAGGATCTACACTCTAAAGGACGCGGCATCGTACACGGGATCCCTGGATGACCCTGGTCTAGGGCCCGGGGACGATGCGTTCTCAATCTACTATGCCGGGATCGCCGGGAGGACTATGCAGGTTATACACAGTCACGGGGGATTGTGGACTGTGAGTAAGGTCTTCTCTACCGTGCTAGGTATTGACGGTGGTGAGGGGAGTCTCCTAGCAACGCCATTCACTCACGTGCTAGGCTTCCAGGCGTCCCTCATAGCTCCTCTCCTAGAGGGGGCTCCGGTATACGCTATGGCTAGGTGGAATCCCCAGATTGCCGCGAGCCTGGTAGCCTCGGGAGAGGTATCCTATATTGCCGGGGTGCCCTTAATGTTCCAGCAGCTCCTAGACGCTGGCAGAGGGATAAGGCTTAGGCACGCACTCTCTGCAGGGGCGCCACTAAGCCCCGAGCTACAGCTCAGGTTTAGAGAGCACACCGGCACTCCCCTACTGCAGGGCTATGGTATGAGCGAGACCATGTTCCTAACCCTCCAGACGCCAGCCCTAGCCGACGTCGAGGGGACGATCGGCGTGCCCCTGCCAGGCGTTGACGTGAAGCTGATCGACCCTGAGAGGGGGGAGGACCTACCCCTAGGCTCTACCGGGGAGCTACTTGTTAAGGCCCCCTGGGTTATGAAGGGCTATGAGTTTCCCGAGGAGAATGAGAAGGCGTTCATTAACGGGTGGCTTAGGACTGGCGATATAATCCATGTGAGGGAGGATGGCGTCATGTTCTTTAGGGGGATTAAGAAAAGGATTATAAAGTATAAAGGATATGCCGTGCTGCTCGGGGACCTAGAAGCCGTGTTGAAGACACACCCAGACGTGGTCAAGGTCGAAGTCTACGGTGAGCCCGCCGGCGAGGTCGGACAAGTTCCGGTGGCTAGAGTATGGCTTCGGGAGGGGTCTCAGACTAGCAGCGACGAGCTGCTGAGTTACGTGAACTCGCGGGTAGCGTTCTATAAGAAGCTGAGGCGGGTCGAGATAGCGGGGTACCTCTAAGCTACGGGCTCCCATAGTAGGCCCAGCTTAGAGGCGTACTCCCTAGCCCTCCTAATCTCCTCTTCCGTAGGCCTCCTAGCGATCTCCCTCCACTTCCAAGGCATCTTTAGCACTAGGTTGTCCGGGTGGTACTGGTCCATGACGTTGACTAATATCTTTTCCCTGGGTATCTCCTTTGCAATCCACTCTAGGACTGGTATGGTGCAACAGTCTATGTGGCCCGGCATTACCAGGTGCCTTATGATCATGTCGCCATGCTCTATAGCCTTCTTTATGTTCCTCGTTGTGACCTCCCAGTATCTCGGCACTGCCGCCAGCCTCAAAGCGCATTTGTCGCTACCGAACTTTAGGTCGGGGAGCCAGATGTCTATGAGGTCTGCTAGTATCTCGAAGGCCTCGTCGCTCATATACATGTTACTGTTCCATAGCTGAGGCTTGCTGTGACTGGCATACTTCATGCTCTCTACTATAGCGTAGAGGCTAGGCACCGGGTCCCCGCCCACGTGGTTGATATTCCTAGCCCCCAGCCTCGCCAGCTTATCCTGGATCTCCCCCAGCTCCCTAGGAGTCACCTTGTAGGCATCACGCGCCTTCCACTGGCTCACATCCCAATTCTGACAGAAGACGCACGTAAAGTTGCAGCCCCCATAGAATATGGTGCCGCTAGGCACTAACGGAGCCTCCTCCCCTAGGTGTAGGAAGGCGCTGTGAACATAGGTCTCCAGAGCCAGCCTACAGGCGCCCCTCCTACCCTCAGCCCTTTCAACCCCACATCTCCTCTCGCATAGGTAACAGGGGCTGGAGAGCCTGTAGATAAGCTCGATCTTAACGTCTAGTAGGCTAGGCTCCACATCAGAGACCTTAAAGTCAAGACTACCCCCATTCCTCAGCTCACGCCAGAGCCTCCTAAACTCGCTGGTAAGCCTACCATGAACCCTCCAGAGGTCCTCCGTAGACGCCTCCTTTAACTCCCCAATGTCCTTAAAGGGGGCTTCCATCGACCTCACTATCTTATACTTTGGCGGCGCTTCGCCCCTCATAACCCTGACGTACCATGAAAGCCTCTCTTCAACTTCAGGATACTCGCTCCACACAGTTATAGCGTCGGGCCTTACTAAGTACCACTCGAAAGCAGCACGCCACACCATGCAAACCCCCATGTAACTATATGTTTTATACTCGGGTAAATGAAGTTTACACGCTGCTATCCAAGTTTAAAGGCGTCTAGGAAGAACAAATTTTTTATATGTAAAAGCTCTAGACACCGGAGTGGATGATGGTCTTGCAAGACGAGTTCGACGTGATCGTGGTGGGCGGAGGGATTTCAGGGTTATGGGCTACACTAGACCTTACATTAAGGGGCCTACGAGTACTCCTTATAGAGAGAAAGGTCCTAGGAGGGGAGACAAGCGGCAAGTTTCACGGGCTACTCCATAGTGGAGCTAGGTATGTCGTCACGGACCCCCCCGCAGCTAGGGAGTGCGCCGAGGAAAACAAGATACTCTCTCAGATCGCCCCGCATGCAATCGAGGATACGGGGGGCTTCTTCGTAGCTGTTACTAGGAGCGACGAAGAATACTATGAAGACTTTATAAGCGGTTTGAAGAGGACTGGAATCACGTTTAAGGAATGGGACCCACGTGAAGCTGTGAAGGAGGAGCCTAACTTGACGAGTGAAGCTCGGCTCGTCGTAGAGGTTCCTGATAAGGTAGTCTACTCTAGAGACTTAGTAGCAAGCATAGCGTTGACTGCTTTCAAGAATGGAGCTTTGATCCTCGAAGGATTAGAGGCTAAGGGCTTGGAGATAAGAGATAGCAATAATGCCATATACACAGTTGACAGGCTCACAGGGAGAGAATATACCTTTAAAGCCAAGGCCATAGTTAACGCTACGGGCCCCTGGGCTGCAGAGTTCGCCCGTAAAGCTGGGGTTGAGGTGGAAGTCTTACCTACCGCAGGGACAATGGTTGTATACTCGAGAAGGCTTACTAGACGGGTAATCAATAGGATGAGGCCCCCCTCCGAGGGCGATATACTAGTCCCCTACAGTAACACGTCGATAATGGGCACAACCGCTTTTCTAATAGACGATGTAGAGTCTGCGAGCCCAGAGCCCGAGGATATCGACTTCCTGACAAAGGAGGGCTCACTCATGGTACCAGCCCTTGCTAAGACTCCCGTGCTTAGGGCTTATACTAGTGTAAGACCTCTAATAAGGATTCCCGGGGGCCCTGTTACGAGGGATTTCATGGTAGTTAAGCATAACGAGGTAGAAGGTCTCTTCACTGTAATAGGGGGTAAGTTCACTACGGGAAGGCTAATGGGCGAGAAAGTGGGTGATACAGTAAGTGAGTATCTTGGCTTAAAAAGGAAATCGCTAACCCGTATAACTAAGCTCGACGGAGAGGATCCTTATTCTGAGATTGACGAGTTAGCCCGAGGGGCGGGTAGTAAGCTGGGCCTAGCAATTAATTATCTGGCTATGCTAAGGGGGGGCATTGATGAGGATAGAGGGAGACCTGGAGTCTACATGCTGCTACAAGCACTAGTCTCTTTACATAGCAGATCCAAGTTAGGACTCGTAGGGTGAGGGCAGGTGAATGTTTCAGGCGAAATAACTGTGAGGTCTGAGCTTAGTAGAGCATTAGAGACGCTTAGTAAACCTGAATTGATGGTAAAGTGTCTCCCCCACCTTGTGACGTGGAGGAAGGTTTCTGATAGTGAGTTAGAGGCCACATTTACCCTTAATGTAGGGGGAGTCGTAGACTACTTGGCAAGGCTCAGGGCTCAGGCGAGGATAGTGATAAGTCGTGGAGAAGGTAGCATTATAAGATACGATATTGAGGGGCGCGCCGCCAGAGCCCCTTACCGAGGCTCCATAAACCTGTTCTTAGAGGAGAAAGAGCCCGGATTAGTAGGCTTAAGGTGGAACGCTGAGCTCGAGCTAAGTAGGCTAGCTACACTACTCGGTAGGTTCATTGATATGGATGCGCTCATTAAGAGGATCGTTAATGACATAGTGAGTAACCTAGAAAAGTGTATAAAAGGATAGAAGAAATAAGTGGTCGAGGCCCTTACAGGCTGTTTGTTTTAATCGTTGCGTTGGGATCTTCTAAGCGACTTCAATATTTTTTCCACATCGTCTGTTATCACTATATCGTAAAGACCCTGGAATAAATCTAGATCCCTTGGGTCGTTGAGGGTCCAAAGAGCGACTTTTAGCCCTACAAGCTTAAGCGACCTAAGATACCTTCTAAGCATCTCAACACCTAGCGAGCGCTTAAGAGATACAGAGACTGAAGCTACCTCAAGCCCAACCTTTTCATGCAGTATGAAGGGATTAAACATGGTAGAAGGCCTTCTAACAATGTATCCCAGTTTTGCTCCACGCGAATGCATTCTAAGCTGTATCAACGCCCTAGGGTCTGAAGATGTGAATATCGTCGTGTCTAACAGACACCTCTCCTCTACCAGCTTTAAAAGGCGTCCTGAAGCCTTGTAATCTTTCACCTCTAGGTCTATAAGGGGTCTTCTACTTGAGTACTTAACGATCACATCCAGTACTTCGGCTAGAGTGGGTATAGGCGCGCTCTTCCTCACCTTTAAGTTTTTAACGTCACTTACAGTTAACTCTTTCACGCGCTTCTTAACACCGGCTAGCCTTCTAAGAGACGGGTCATGGTAGACTATAGGCACGCCATCCCTTGTTAGCCGTACATCCACTTCCACGCCGTCAGCTCCAGCCTTTAAGGCGCCTATGATAGACTCAATAGTGTTTTCCAGGTATTTCGAACGGTAGCCTCTATGGCCTAGAACTAGCACCTTAACGTTACCTGTCATCTCATAATCCGCGTTCATGACCCACTAGAGCCCCTCACGCTCCAGGAAGAGGGGAAACCTGGAAAAGGGTTAAAAAGGGTTTAGCCCTTAAAGCCTCCGGATGCAGCTTCAAGTAGTAGCCTTTGAGTTATTACGAAGAATAGGATCGTCGGCAGTAAGTATAGTGTGGCTGCAGCCGCGACTATTGGTAGATATGTCGTCTCTAAGCTGCCACCGCTTAGCTGGTTGTGTATGAATGTTGCCAGCGTCATTTGAGGTAGGAATACGAAGACGTAGATCAGGTCCTCCCAGCCCGCGAGGAATGCAAAGATGGCTAGAGCGGCTATACCAGGCTTTACGAGAGGTAGTACGGCTTTCCTAAAGGCCGTGAAGCGGCTTGCCCCGTCAACTATAGCAGCCCACTCGAACTCCCAGGGAACCTTGTCGAAGAATCCTTTCATAAGCCATATGCTCATGGGTATTTCGAGCGAGGCTCTGGCTACTATGACGAAGAAGAAACTATAAGCTATGTCGAAGCTCGCTAGAACTTCGTCTGTTAGCAGCCCCTTAGAAGCCATGTACTCGAACGCCTGGAATAACGGGGACCTCATGTAGATGTAGATGAAATAGACCGCGATGATCAAGGCTACGCCGGGGAAGGCGTGGAGTAGTATCAACAGTTTCATCAGAGCCCCACGCCCCCTGAAACCTATCCTCGAGATCGCGTAGCCCGCCGGCACACTAGTTATTAGGACGACTAGGGTGACGCCCAGAGCGACTATGAGCGTGTTCACTATAAACATGACTATGTCGGTGGTAGAATACACTTGACCCGCCGCCGGCGACAACTTACCCTGGAAGAACTTTACATAGTTATCTACAGTCCAGTTGACAGCGAACTCTATGAACGGCGTAAACACTATGGTATTAGCGAAGCTCGTTACCACGAGGAATATGTATGATGATACTACGGGTAAGGAGGCTAGTATCAATACTGCTAGGATGATAGCAGCGATTCTGCCCCTGGCAAGGGGTTGATCCGCCCTATCGCTCTCGCCCCTTAAGGCTCTAAGAATCCTTGAGGCTATGCTAGCCATTACAAGTCACCTCTTACAGGCTGGATCATCTCTTCAAACCTCATTATCCTCAGTATCACTAAGCCCAGGATTATCCCTATGATCACTAGGAATACGGCTGCAGCGGCTGCTAAAGCCTGGTAGTTGACTGTTCTACTAAACGCTGTCAGGAATACGTAGAGAGCCCATGTAGTGCCATAGTCCTTGTCCACCACGCCCCACTCGACGAGGACGAAGAGGTGGGGGTATGTTGTGAGGAGGCTGAGTAGCTGCCACACGGTCACGAAGACTAGGTGCCACCTAGCCATAGGTATTAGTATGTGCCTTACTATGTGGAGCGTGGAAGCTCCGTCTACCTGAGCAGCGATTAGTAGCTCCCTCGGTATACTCTTAAACACGCTATAGAATATTATCATGCCGAAGCTAACGCCCACTAGGCCATTAACATATACTATGATAAGCCATGAGGCCCAGGGCTGTAGACTGGGCTCCGTACCCCAGGAAATAGGCTCTTCTATGAGGCCTAGCTTTAAAAGTATACTGTTGAAGGTCCCATGCTCACTACCGTAGAAGAAGTAGTACCAGAGGAGGCCGAAGACGGCTATAGGGGTCATCCTAGGGAGGAGCCATAGTAGCCTGAAGGTGAGGCTAATCTTCTCTTCTAGGAGGAAGGTGAGTATAGCTAGGATTAGCCCTCCAAGCACGTTGACTACTAGCGTCATCGCGGTGAACGCTATGGTGGTCTTTGCCACCTTGCTTACATCGGGGTCGTTCATTATGAAGTGTATAAGGTTCCTGTAGTTCTCTAGCCCTATGAATTGGAATGCAAGGTCTATCCTCCAGTTGTAAAGGTTAGTGAAGCTTATCCATATAGTCAGTACCACTGGAAGGAGGTAGAAGAAGAATACTAGGAGGAGGGCGGGGGCCAGGAAGAAAAGAGTTGTGGTTTTCTTGGAGTACCTAAGCTTCATGCCAGCTAGCCCCTACTCCTCATGAAGTAGTAGATCGCCGCCGCCACCACTATAACCACTATTATTATGCCTATGATCAATGCCGTGTTAACACCGCCCTCTTCAGGCGTCTCTGTCGGGGTCTCAGCGGGCGCTGGCGTCTCGGGCTGCTGCGGCTGCGGCGTCTCCTTGGGGGTTTCAGCAGGCTTTTCGGGTGTCTTCTCGGGGGCTGGGGTCTCTGCAGCCATCTTCGGGAACTGCCAGCCAGTTGGTATGTTACCCACTATCTCGACTGAGTCCTTGAGCACGGGGTCCGCCCTTATCTTGCTCTCGACGTAGTTTACCGCCTCTTCGGGGGTCATTTCACCCTTTACAACGTTGTTAACTGCGTCGAAATAGATGCCGGCGAGCCTATCGTAGGCTGGGTGGCTGGGAGCGAGTTTTGTGTAGTCTAGCATGTAGCTCACGCTAGCTAGGAACTCGATGTTTATGGGGTCTGCAGTCTTAGCGATAATATCCTTGATAGCATTCATCACATCATCGTGGAACTCTAGCTGGTAGTTCCTTAGCTTCTGTATCCAGGCAGGGTCCGTGAGGAGCTTGGAAGCCTCCTTCCTTACAGGCACGTGAGCGCTTATCACGCTGTGAACAGCGTTTATCTCGGCGTCGCTAGCCGCCACGACTATGAGGAACGCCAGCTTCTGATAAGCCTCCTTGAACATGGGGTTATCAAAGTTCGGGTTGCTCTTCCCAGCGTTAGCGGCTATCATCCACATGAAGGGCTGGCTTAGAGTTACCGGAGACTTTCCAGGCTCGCCTGCAGGGAAGAGCGTGTAGTAGAACTTACTCTTAACTTCCTGTGGCGTCAGAGGCCTGAATTGACCTGTCTGGGGGTCCTTATAGTAGTCCTTAGTCTGCCACTCGGTCCAATACCAGGTACCGCCGATGTCGAAGAGCGTGTTACCCACGCCACCGTCAGCCTTCCTATCACCTACTATAGTAGGGTGAATCTGGGTAGCCCAGTCCCACTGGAATATGTCCCTTGGTAGGAGGCCTGCATCGGCGAACGCTGCCTCCACAGAGAACCACTTGTAGACTGCCTCCTTGTCGAATACTAGCTTCCCGGTGTTGGGGTTATAGAGCTTACCTCCGAAGGCGAAGATGAACTGAATTAGGTCTGGGTGGGCGCTACCCTTCCTGTGTATTAGGCCCCAGTCGGCGCAACCCTTGTCCACAGCCTCCTTAGCCTTCTCGAATACATCGTACCAGGTGAACTCTCCATTCTTGACCTTCTCGTCTAGACCCTCAATGTTCCATCCCATGCACTGGGCTACGTCTGTCCTGATGTAGAGGGGCCTTGCCTCGGTGTCCTGTGGGATGCCATAGAATTTACCGTTAAACTTTGCAGCCTCCATTAGAGGGGTGTAGAAGTCCTTAAACACGCTATCCCAGTATATTTGAACCCACTCGGTGATGTCTAGAAGCCTCTCGTCAGCG
This sequence comes from Aeropyrum sp., assembly GCA_015523465.1. Classification (GTDB taxonomy): domain Archaea; phylum Thermoproteota; class Thermoprotei_A; order Sulfolobales; family Acidilobaceae; genus Aeropyrum. The sequence continues at coordinate 32,086 of WAKF01000038.1, read as the reverse complement.
GCTAGAGGCGCTATGAATATATAGCTGTTAACGAAGAAGTCGCCGTTCCTCCCGAGCTGGTACTGGTTAACGAAGTTCTCATACTGTTTCTGGAAGCTGTCAATCCAGTCTCTTTCAACGACGATCTTCACGTTAATCCCGTTTGCAGCCCAAATATCATTAATGTCCTCTGCAGCCTCTACTATACCCCACATCCTGAGGACGCTGTTAGGGTCGCCAGCCGCTTGAACCTTATATTTAACCTCTGTAATCCCGTTTTCCTGAAGCCACTTACCTATAGCTATAACGTCTTCCTCGAAGTTGCCGGTAAGAGCGGGTACTGCCTGCGCCTTCGTCGGCACCCAGGTGAATGTGAAGGGGAGCGCCATCATGGCGAGAAGAACGAGAGCTGTTAGTATGTGGTAGATCCTTCTCACGCTAAAACACCCCTCTTAACACTCAATTACAACTAAAAACATGCTCGGGGCTCTTATATTATCTCAATCACATGCCTATTTTATCTTGCTAGCTATAGACTCTTTAAAGCCTCCCCACATATTCTATAATTTTATCTAATTTTTATCTTCTGCTTCTCGACGCGCCGTTGCCTAATCCCATGTAAAGTTACTTTTGAGACGTGGATGGTGAGCTCTACTGGGATGCGAAGGTATAGAAGTTATTAAGAGGTCATTAAAATATAGTTTATTTGCCGAGTTTCTCTTTAGTCCTAATCTTATATGCCTCCACTACCGGTAACACAAATATCCTACCGTCACCCGGCTTCCCCGTGTATGCCGCCTCTATTATAGCTTTTACCACCCTCTCAACGATATCGTCTTCAACGAATATCTCTACCTTTATCCTAGGTAGGAGGTCCACCCTTACTTTCTTCCCCCTATATTCTAGTTCTATACCACTCTCCTCCCCTCTACCCCTAGCCTCGCACACGGTCATACCAGTAACTCCTACCTTCTCGAGGGCCTTCTTGACCGCCTCTAGACGCTCAGCCCTTATATAAGCCTCAACTTTCTTCATGACCTCCACCCCCTAGGCCTCGGCCCATCCATAAGCCTCTTCTGCATGCTGGCTTATATCGAGGCCTACCATCTCTTCCTCAGGCTTTACTCTTAGGCCTAGAGTCTTGTCTACTGCTAGGGCTATTAGATAGCTAGCTATGAGCGAGTATACTACCACTACGACGGCTGCCACTAGCTGCGCCGCTAGCAAGCTGGGATTGCCTTCTAGGAGCCCAGCTACTCCCCCTATTCCCTGCCTAGCGAAGACCCCGGTGAGAAGGCTGCCAGTAAGCCCGGCTACCCCATGTATAGCCCATGCATCTAGGCTCTCGTCCACACCGCTCCTAAGCCTCCAACTTAGGGCTAGGTAGCTGGCTAGGGCTCCCAGGGCGCCTATGACTATGGCGTCAAGGGGGTTTACGTAGCCTGAAGCGGGCGTTATTGCTACGAGGCCCGCTATGGCACCGCTAAGCATGCCAAGCAGGCCTGGCCTACCGTTGAAGACCCAACTGGCAACTCCCCATGCTAGTGCCCCGCTGCTAGCCGCTACGTGAGTCACTAGGAGGGCGTTACCCGCTAGGCCACTAGCCTCAAGGGCGCTTCCCGCGTTGAAGCCAAACCATCCAGCCCAGAGTATCGCTGCTCCTAGGGCTGAGAGTGGTATGTTGTGTGGCTGGAACTGCCTCATACCATAACCCTCCCTGGGGCCCAGGACTAGGGCTACTGCGAGAGCGCTGAAGCCGCTCGCTGTATGGACTACCAGGCCCCCAGCGAAGTCTACAGGGTGCTCTCCAGTTAGGGCGTAGGCGACCTTGTCTGCTAGGCCTCCAGCCCATACCCAGTGGGCTACGATGCTGTATACCAGGGTTAGCCAGGCTAGCGTGAAGACCGTGAAGCCCAGGAAGCTAGCCCTCTCGGCGAAGGGGCTTGTCAGTATCGCTGCGGTCACAGCCGCGAAGGCTCCCTGGAAGGCTGCGTAGAGGGCTCCGGGCACGCTTAGGCCCTCTGGAGCTTCAAGCCCGTAACCTCTCAGTCCTAGGGCTTTCAGGTCGCCACTAAAGCCCCATAAAGCGTCGCCACTGAATGCCAGGGTGAACCCTACAAGCACCCATTGAACCCCAGCTACGGATAACGCCATCACGCTAGTAGCTATCATGTTGACAGCATTCTTCCTCCTAACCAGCCCGGAGTAGAAGAACGCTACGCCAAAAACCATAGCGACGACGAGGGCTGTAGAGGCTAGAAGCCAGGCTGTAGCCGAGGGATCAACCGAACCCACGTGAGCCTTGCCCTAGAAGCGGTTTTAACATGCTTAAAAATCTTACGTAGCAGTTTCAAGCAGCTTTATATAGCTTAAGACGCTGGAGAACCCCAGACTGCTAGGGGCCCTGTGAGGAAGGCGTTGACTAGCGAAGTCTCGATGTGCTTAATGGGGGTTCCGAGGGCCCGCTTTCTAATGTAAAGCTAGTTTAACATATAAAGCTTGACGGTGGTTAGACACGTATGACCTCACTATAAACATGATAATGCCTTTGCTAAGTGCTTACTGGAGACGGTGAGACACGTGCCCGTTAAATTCAGAGTCGTTGCAACAAAAAACGGTCCTTACCTTATAGAAGTTAATGGTCAAGTAAAGGCGGCGCTATGCCGGTGCGGGGGCTCTAAGAATAAACCTTATTGTGACGGCACACATGCCAGAATAGGATTTACTGCCGACGAGAGCGTAGCATTCGAGTATGAAGCATAGACTACAGTATAACTACAGTATACTATACTATATAGTCTAAAGCACCACTTTTCTCATTCATCTTTACCAGGCGCTGGTATGCACAGTGAGGCTCGCATGAAGCAACGGCATAATTAATAAATGGTAATTTACTCTAGCCTCCATCTAACCGCTTGTGGGCTCAGACGTGAAGGTTAGCGAGAGGCTTAAGACTGATAATATTGACGTGTGGTCCAAGCTCCTCGACCACGTTTTTGTGCGAGAGCTATACGAGGGGAGCCTCCCCCTAGAGAAATTTAGGTTCTACGCAATACAGGACTACAACTACCTCGTGGGCCTTGTGAGAAGCTTAAGCCTTGCAGCATCCAAACTAGGGCCTTTCGAGGCTAGTAGGAAGGCGCTAGAGCACGCACACTTCCTAGCCACAACCGAGATGAGGAACTACGAGGAGCTACTAAAAGAGCTTGGACTCAGCCTTTCAGAGGTCCTACAAGCCGAGCCCGCGCCCACGAACCAAGCATACGTTGACTTCATGATCGCAACCTGTGCTACTGGCACGCTATTAGAGTGCCTTGTGGCCTTGTTACCTTGTTATTGGAGTTACCGTGAGATAGCCCTCCACAACAAAGATAGGCTTGAAGGGAACAAGGTGGATATCTACGTGAGATGGGCTAAGGTCTATCTTAGCGACGAGTATGGGGCTGCAGTGGAAGAGTATAGGAGCCTTATCGACTCCCTCTACGAGACCTACGGGGGGAGCTACGAAGCCTTGAAGAGGATCTTCCGTGTAGCAACTAAGTACGAGTACATGTTCTGGAGCATGGCATATAACATGGAAGAGTGGCCTGTGTAGCAGGCAATCTAGGGTTTTTAACTTTCTGCGGGTTAGCCTTAGTGGGGGATGAGGAAGGCTCGATAAGCCGACGCTCCGGTTGAGGATGGTTTCTGGTGCCGACCTCCATCTTTCAGCGTCAACGTTAAGCCTTCGAGAACGCCTGTTTCCCAATGACGAGATGAATAGCCCAAGGCATAATAGTTTCCGTTTCTCATGGCTACCTAGGGGAGCGTTTTGGCTGGGATTTTAAGGATCGTTTTTATTCTTATAGCCTTGCTGATTTTAGGACTTGCCGCTCTCGGAGGCTATATATACTATAAGAGTGGAGGAGAGCCTTTTAGGGTTGAGGGGGTCACACTCTACCTAGACCCTGACTCCGTGACGCCGGATAGTGTACCTGTGCTTGTTGTTGTGGACCTAGTAAACAATACTGGGCTTTCAGTCAGGGTTGACGGGGGGAGTATAGAGGTTTATCTCAATGACCTGAAGATCGCTGTGACTGAGATACCAACCCAGGATATAAAGGCGGGCGAGACCGAGATCGAGGCTGAGGTCACTATAGACAACAAGCTCCTAGATGAGCTAGTATACACTCACTTATCCTCGGGGGAGGCTAGCAACCTGAAAGTATCAGGCGAGGTATCCCTTGGCCTGGGACCACTCACAGTACCCATACCTATAAAGTATTCTACCAGCGTTGAGACACAAATATTCCCAGTTACAGTTGAAGTGGGTAAGAGCGTGGATCTAGGCTTCCTGGGGAGTGTGGTAGTGGAGAGCGCTAGGATAGAGCTTGCAGGGGTCAAGCCCGATATGCTCGACTTGACTGTCTACGTTAAGGTTAGGAACGACTCTAGAATACCGGTTGTTATAGGGGCGTTAGGCTTCGGCATATACCATGTTGAGGCTGAGGTCGATGTTGCCGAAGGTTATGTCGAAGGCGTCAATATAGTCAAGCCTGGAGAGTCTATAGAGGTTCCCGTGCCAGTCACAGTTGACTTAACCAAGATCCCCCAGATCGCCTATCACCACTTAAAGAATGGGGAGAGGAGTACCATACGCATCAGCATATGGATCAGTCTCGACGTTGAAGGGAAAAGGGTGGAGGTGGGGAGAGAGGCGCCCCTGTTTGTAGAAAGAACAGTGGAGACAAGCTTTTTTGAGAAAAGGTAAACGCGGGGTCCTGCCTCCTATGTGCACCTGCGTTTCACGCTAACTCTATTAAGAACCTCCCGTCCTCGAATATTAAGTCCCCGTCGGCGTATATCTTACCGCCTCTTCTTAGGTCCTTCACTATGTCCACGTGTATGGAGGAGTTGTTCTTGCCCCCCGTTATGGGGTATGCCGCTCCCAGCGCAGTGTGCATCGTGCCCCCGATTTTCTCGTCGAATAAAACTATCTTAGTGTGCCTTGTTATCTCATAGTTGAGGCCGAAGGCTAGCTCTCCCAGCCTCCTAGCCCCATCGTCAACGCCGAGCAGCTTCTTTAGAGCTTCCCCGCCCTCGAGCGCCTGAGCCTCCACTACCTCGCCTCTCCTAAACTTCAACCTTACACCCCTCAACTCTATCCCCCTCCATACAAGGGGGAACTCATAGTAGATCTCACCGTCGACGCCGTCCTCGTGTGGAGCCGTGAACACCTCGCCTCCCGGCATATTCTTTCTGCCGTCATCGTTTATCCAGGTCCTACCCTCAACTCGGAATGTAATGTCGGTCCCAGGCCCCACAACCCTAAGCTCAGACACCCTTGACAGTAACTCCCTTACCTTCTCCTGGCCTCTGGCTTGCCTCTTCCACGCTTCTATAGGGTCTTTTTCGTGGAGCTTTAGGGCTTTGTAGACAAACTCCTCCATCTCTAGTGGCGTCATACCCGCTTCCTGAGCCATAGCTGGCGTTGGATAGGCTGTCACCACCCATTTCAGGCTTCCCTCGCCATCCCTCCTCATGAATATCTCTGTTAGCTTCTTAGTTGCCGAGGCTCTTAATGCTAGCCTGGAGGGGTCTACTCCTTGGAGGGGCTTCATGTGCCTGGGTGCTATGATGCTTACCAGCGCATGGATCCTCTCCATAGAGTATTCTTCTAGGGGTGACACGTACTCTAGCAGCTCTCTGGGGGCGTTCTTGTAGAAGAACTCGTTTACCTCCTCCAGGCTGAGTCTTATATGGGGCATCGCGCCAGCCCTTATAGCCTCGAATGCAATAGCTTTAGCTAGCTCGACGCTTTCCAAGCTAGTGGTTATCATCACGTCTTCCTTGAGCTTGAGGTCTAGCGAGTACCTTACAAGGAGTTCCGCTACCCTGGGTAGGGCCTGGAGAAATAGTGTTGATGCCATTATGGGTCCCTGGTAACGCTGAGGGCCTGGGAGCGCTTCTATTTTTAAGCTATGACTCTAGTCGCTGGGCGAGTATCGGTTAACCGGTATGGGCTTCTCAATGCATAGTAGCCCCTTCTCAATCTTCTCTATAAGCCCCCTGGTTGAGGGGGTTAAGTCTAGGCTTTTAGCCTCGCTTAGCGTGAAGAAGCCTACTTCTAGGGCGTCGCCACCCGGCTTCAACTCGCCCCCGACAGGCTTTACCAGTACTGTTACGAGCACGTAGTGGTACCTCACTCCCTTATCGTCTCTGGTTATAGCGTCATCCACGTTAACGACTCCAAGCGGCTCCCCTTCAAGACCCGTCTCCTCTCTAAGTTCCCTCGCAGCAGCCTCGAGGACCCCTTCACCCAGCTCGACGTGACCCCCGGGCACACTCCAGCGCCCTCGCCCCGGGGGGTAGGCTCTCTTTACAAGTAGGATCCTCCCTGAGTCTAGTACCAGGGCTCCAACACCTACTACTGGCTGATCGGGGTATAGCTTGGGCATCTCTTCTAACCTCCCCTACACTCGCCTCCCCAGGACCTGAGACCCGGGATTACTCCCCGCTTGTAGCCTGGGCCCGCTTCTAGGGGCTTCGTAGCGTCTATCCCGACCTTTGAGGTGAGGCCGTCCTGGGAGCTTGGGTCTAGTGTGGAGCCCCTTGCGTTCCTTATTAACACTAGGTCTCTGTCTGCTTGGAACCTGGTTGCTATCGCCCACTCAACTTCCCAGGGGTTGTCGGGGTCCACGTCCGAGTCCACTACTACCACGTGTTTGAGGCTTGGATGGGCTGCGAACGCCGCCATTATGGCTGATTTGCCGTCTCCCTCGTGCTGCTTCTCGATCGATATGACTGCGTGGAGCCAGCCCCCGCTTGCTGGAGTGAGCCTAACCTTCCTCACCCTTGGGACGACCTTGGACACTGCATCCCATATGGCAGCCTCGCGGGGGAAGCCCATTAGGATTGCGTGCTCCAGGCCTCCCCCTAGGATCACATGGCCTATTCCATCTGGGTCTAGGTAGACCTTCTCGACCTTTATGAGGGGCTGCTTTCTAACCCTGTCGTAAGTCAACAGGGCGTCTACGTAGGGGCCCTCCTCCACCATAATACCTGTTACCCAGGCCTCGACGATAGCTCCAGCCCCGAAGGGTACGGGGTTACCGTGTATAGGGCTCTCATAGGCCTCAAGACCCCCCATAAGCCTAGACGCCACTTCTACCTCGAAGACTCCCAGCCTGGGGCTTGAGGCGGCTGCTAGGAGGACTGCAGGGTGTACTCCAAGCACTATGGTTACCGGTAGGTCCTCCCCCCGGGCCCTAGCTTTCCTATACAGGGACCATAGGTGACGTGGCACTATCCTGGCTACCGCCTCCCGCTCCCCCCTGACTAGCGTCCTGTGTATACTAGCGTTGCAGACGCCCTCGTAGCATGCTATGTATATGGAGGCTGAGAGGTACCAGCCAGCCTCGCCCTCATAGAACTTCACTGCTGGGAGGCTTAGGAGGCCCCGGCTAGCCTCTCTCAGCCTCGGAGCCCCCACCATCTTTAGCGGCTGAGGACTCGACATAGCCTCTAAGAGAGCCTTATAAGCCTCCTCGTCAGAGCCGGCCTGAAGGGCCCTATAGAGCTTGCCTCTAGTATCGACAACGTTACCCGCAGACTCTAGCTCCGATCCCTCAACCTTGAATAAAAGGGCGGGCCCGCATCCCTGCCTCTCAGCTAGGAGCCTAGAAGCCCCGTAGTCTCTGGGGAGGGTCTCCCCCACACGCTCATATCCTACCTCCTCCAGGAAGGGGGCTAGATACGCCTTGGCCACCCTGTCAACCCCCTATAGGCTATCGTTAAGGCGGCTAAAACGTGTTCGTCGTCAATAGCCTCAAGTAGCCCGGCGGGGGCATGGTATGGAAGCGTCGTTGAACCCTCCTCCGGCACCCCTCTAACCTCGAAGCCAACGCCCCTCAAGCTAGCAGCAGCTTCCTCACCGCCCCACCCGAAGCCAACGTAAACCTGGAATTCCCTGCTGGGAGCATCGTCTCTTAACATGTCAACCTCTACCGGGAGGTCCACGCAGTCTCCCCTCCAAAGCCAGACCACCAGGCCATCTGCTACTGCCACTGCTGCGCAGGTCTTACCAGGGTCAACGCCGACGACAACCTTACCGAAACTGCTTGATGGGTAAGCTATGGCCTGGTACAAGGCTCTCCTAGGCCTAACATGGTGGACTAGGCCTGCTGAGGTTCTACTAGCGATCACCTCTGCAAGCGCCCTCTCAGGCCCCTCAGGCGGCGCTACGATGACGTCGGCCCTCATAGCCTCTAGCTCTTCAAGATCCATAGAGCTGGGCACCCTCACCATAATGCCCTGAAGTTCTAGGACCTCCGACATCTCCCTAACTAGCCTCAGAGAGGAGGGCCTCCCATCCAGCCATAGTATGAACTTCCTCCTAAATCCGGCTAAAGGGATCCCCCCAGGGTGGATGTCGCGCTGTTTAAGGGTGTAAAGGCTTACCATCGACTGTGTGGGGTGTAGCTTTCTTGGAGTTGGAGGTTGTTGAAGAGTATGTTCTCCTCGGCGAGAGGAGGTTTAGGATTAGGGTGAAAGGAACGAACCTCTACGTCAACGTGGCCGCTTCCAACAGGGAGGAAGCCCTCTCTAAGGCCCTAAGCATGCTTGAGAAGCTCAGGGCTGACAGGGTTTTAAAGGGGTTGAAGGAGGGTGAAAGCTAAGTTTAGCTTGTCCCGAGACATTATATTGTAGTTAGGGTGGAGGAGCGGTTTATGCTCAAGGTCATAGTTAGGAGTAGGAGGGATGCCAAGGCCGTCGAGGCCGCTGTAGAGAGGTTTATGGACGGCTGGGGCGTGAGGGTAGTATCTGTAGGTGGTAGCAGGGGTAGGAGTCTTCTCGAGGATATTGCTGGGGAGATGGAGCCCTTCGCGGTAGCCCTCCTTGGCAGCGAGGATTCAAGCATAGCTGAGGAGCTAGCATCAAGGGCGCCCCCCCTCTCGGCTGTAATTACGACTAGGGGCGCTAGGGTTCGTAACAATACCATTGAAATGATATATAGTTACCTGACTAGGGCTAGGGTTAGGATTAGGCTTGCTACGTTCTGGGATGGTGACGCCTACATATTCTCTGGGGGGCTGGGTGGCCGGGAGCTCCCCGAGATACCCTACATACCCCAGGGCGACAGCTTCTTCCTCTACGGGAGGGGGGCTAGGACGCTGAGCCTCTTCATGATGCGAAGCCTAGGACCCGTGCCACTCTTATTCAAAGCTGAGCGGGGGAAGCACCTTGTCTATAGCGGCGATAGGGTTATGGGCGAGGTCTACGCTGAAGATAAGGGGTTTACCCCTAAGGCCTCTCCTCGGAGAGGAGTCTCACCCCTCAAGGTTGACTTGGAGAGGGTTGTTGAGAAGAACTCGCCCGTGATGGAGGCCCTTGAGAGGAAGTCTGTGGAGGTCCTACGCTCTATGGCCCCGGACCCCGACACGGTCATTGTGCCCTGGAGCGGGGGGAAGGATTCCACTGCGGCCCTCCTAGTAGCCATAAAGGCTTATGGCAGGGATGCTGTCAAGGCAGTCTACGTCGACACGGGCATAGACTTTCTAGAGAATGCTGAGTACGTGGAGGAAGTGGCTTCTAAGCTAGGGGTAGACTTGATCTATAAGAGGGCTAATGTAGACGAAGGGCTCCTAATCGAGGACATGCCCATGCCAGACCCCGACTACAGGTGGTGCACAGGTAGGAAGCTAGACGCCCTCAGGGAGGGCTTCAAGGAGGCGGCGAGGGGGAAGACCATAGTCGTCACGGGGGACCGGGATGGAGAGTCGGAGAAGAGGGGCCGTAGGCCCGTTATGAGGTACGACGAGAAGCTAGGCTACCCCGTCATATCCCCCCTAAAGCTGTGGAGCGGTAGCCACGTGCAAACCTACATACTATGGAAAGGCCTGAGACTCAACCCTCTATACGAGGCCGGCTTCTACAGGATAGGCTGCTACATATGCTTCGCCCTCCGGAGCTGGGAGATTAACGTGATGGAGAAGGCCGGGATCTTTAGGAGGATAATGAGGGAGAGGCCTCACCACAAGGCCCTCATAGACAGGTTCCTAGAGCTGAAAAGGAAGGGGCATGGAGGCGAGTTCGGAGCCTGCATCTGCGGGGTATAGACTTGCAGGCAATAGCTAAGATAGAGGGATAGGTCCTACACTCCCTACTCCATGTTAACACTGTAAAATCCTACCGCAATGGCTGCCTGCAAGTTTAGAGTGTAATTGTATGGCGGCCTCTGTTAACTGGGGAGTTAACATAGCTACACTTCCCCGAAAGAACCTTAACCTCCTTAGCCCCCAGGTGGGACCGAAACCTTTGCTGCGGGGCTTGACAAGCTTAGTATGATTGTGAGGCTGGATTTAAGTATGGGTGTTGTGTTGAGTGGCGAGTATGCCGCCTTACTGCGTAAGAGGGCTTTGAATGCTTTGAAGTGGGCTCGCCGTGCCTGCGCTGAAGGCGACTACGACACCTGCGCTTTCGAGGCTGAGTACGCTGTGCAAGTATACCTTAAGAGCTTGTTATACCGTGTGTTGGGGGAGGAGGTTAGAGGCCATAATGTAAGAGAGCTGTTTGGCCTGCTAGCCGCTGCGCTTATGGAGGAGGGCGAGTACGACTTGGCCAGAGAAGTGTCAGACTACGTGAGAAGGCATAGGAGGGAGCTTGCTGAGCTCAGCGAGGCACACACTAGAGCTGTCTACGGGCTAGTAGAGTACGGGGAGAAAGAAGCAACGTTGCTATTGGAGATAGCCGAGGGAGTAATGGGGAAGCTAAGAGAGATTGAGGGGAGGCTATTTGCCTAGATCCCGCCTCCGGATGCTCAGAGAGTGGAGGGTGATGGTGTCGAGGGCTGTAGAGGCGATAAGGAAGGTCTATCCAGACGCTAAAGTGTATCTTGTAGGTGGCGTAGCTGAGGATAGGCTGACGGTTGCGAGCGATATAGACGTTGCAGTAGTGTTCAATAGAGAGTTGTCTAGGGAGGAGAGGGTTGAGGTCCTAGCTAGGATCTGGGAGGAGCTAGAAGAGAGTGGAGTACCTCCATACTATCCCCTTCATGTCATAGTACTGGGTAGGGGTGAGGTTGAGAGGCTTCGAGGGGCGAAGAAAAGGCTCGCTTGAAAGGAATAGCATAATAGTTACCGTAGGACCTCCTCCCGGGGGTAGGACCTACGCTTGCAGGATTTTTCTGGGTAAGGATTAATTCCCTTATGGTCTACCCGGGTGTGCTGTGGGGGGTAGTGTTGGACGTTGACACCCGGCTCGAGCTGATAACTCGGAATACCATTGAAGTCGTGACTAGGGAGGAGCTCAGGGAGAAGCTTGAGTCTGGAGAGAGGCTTAAGGGCTATATAGGCTATGAGCCTAGCGGCATAGTGCATGTCGGCTGGCTTGTGTGGATGTACAAGGTGAGGGACCTGGTAGAGGCTGGCGTTGACTTCACGGTCCTTGAGGCTACGTGGCACGCTTTCATAAACGATAAGCTCGGAGGGGATATGAGGCTGATCAAGGGGGCTGCCAGGCTCGTTAGGAAGGTTATGGAGGCTGTGGGAGTCCCCGTTGAGAGGGTTAGGTTTGTTGACGCTGAGGACCTGGCGGGTGACAGGGAGTATTGGGGCATGCTTGTTAGGGCTTCTAAAAAGGTTACCCTCGCTAGGGTGAAGAGGGCGCTAACCATTATGGGTAGGAGGGCTGAGGAGGCTGAAACCGACTTCTCAAAGCTGATCTACCCGCTAATGCAAGTCACCGACATATTCTATTTAGACCTAGATATAGCCCTTGGGGGGATGGATCAGAGGAAGGCTCACATGCTAGCCAGGGACCTGGCGGAGAAGACGGGGAGGAAGAAGCCGATAGCACTACACACACCCATAATAACGGGGCTTCAGGGCGCCTCGAGGATGGAGGGCTTGGAGGTTGACGAGGCCCTAGCGGAGGCTAAGATGAGCAAGTCCAAGCCCGAGACGGCGATATTCGTCACTGACTCGGAGGATAATATAAGGTTCAAGATCAGGAAGGCCTATTGCCCTGCTAGGCAGGTGGAGGGTAATCCTGTGATGGAGATAGCGAGGTACATTATATTCTATGAGCCTGGCTCTAGACTCCATGTAGACAGGCCTAGCAAGTATGGGGGGCCCGTGACCTACGAGTCCTACGAGGAGCTTGAGAGGGATTACGTGGAGGGCCGGCTACACCCGCTAGACTTGAAGAATGCTGTGGCCGAGGAGCTCATCAGGATCTTGAAGCCTGTGAGAGAGGTCCTACTCAGGGATAGCGAGTTCCTGAAGCTGCTATCGGAGGTTGAGGCTAGAGTCACAAGGTGAAATAGACCCTCATAACGGCTAGGACTGCGAGACCCTTCCCTGTAGGCAGCATGACGAGGCTGCTAACGCTTTTCCCTTACACTGTAGCCACAATATATTTGGGGTATGGAGGGTTTGCCTTCTCTAACCTTCCAGGTCCTAGACGTGAGTTACGAGGTTCGGGGAGGTAAGCCCAGGATTATACTCTGGGCTAGGACTGAAGACGATAGAAGGGCTGTCATCTTCTACGATGACTTCAGACCCTACTTCTACGTGCTTCCTAATCCGGGAGAGGACCTAGGACAACTAGCTTCGATGATAAAGAGGCTATCTCTCCCTAAGAGCCCTGTGCTCTCCATAGAAGAGGTTGGCAAGAAGTATATTGGAAGGCCCGTGAAGGCTTTGAAAGTGACGACCCTAGTCCCAGCATACGTGAGAGAGTATAGGGAGGAAGTCTCAAAGCTTCACGGCGTGGATGAGGTACTAGAGGCTGACATACCCTTCGCCCTGAGGTTCATGCTAGACTTCAACCTATACCCCCTACGCTGGTATAAGGCTACTGTTGAAGAGGAGCGGGTGCCACCAGGCTATCAGGTCGATAAGGCTTACAGGCTAGTTTCTAGGCCCGAGGAAGACCCGGCTTTCGTCAACATAGACCCCCTGAAGGGGCTCAGAGTGATGGCATTCGACATAGAGGTCTACAACACCCTAAGGAGCCCAGACCCCCGGAGAGACCCCGTGATAATGATAGGCCTCTGGAGCTATCCAGGCGAGGATGAGCCGTTGATAATGGAGGCTGAGGGAAAGAATGATAGAAGGCTTATAGAGAGGTTCGTAGAGGAGGTTAAAAAGAGAGACCCAGACATAATAGTTGGATACAACCAGAACAGGTTCGATTGGCCCTACTTGACTGCCAGAGCTAAGATACATGGTATCAAGCTCGCCGTCGCTAGGAGGCCCGGTGTAGAGCCTAGCCCCGGGCTTTATGGGCATATAAGCGTCTCAGGGAGGCTTAACGTAGACCTTTTCGACTTCGCAGAGGAGATTAGGGAGGTTAAGGTGAAGAGTCTCGAGGAGATAGCTGACTACCTTGGCGTTATGCCCAAGGAGAAGAGGGTCTTGCTGGAGTGGTGGCAGATCGGGGAGTACTGGGACGATCCCTCGAAGAGGCCCCTTCTAAGAAAGTACCTGATAGATGACATTCTGTCTACGATGGGCCTGGCGTGGAAGTTCTTACCTTTCGGGGCACAGCTAAGCCAGGTCTCAGGCCTCCCTCTAGACCAGGTTGTAGCGGCTAGCGTGGGCTTCAGGCTTGAGTGGAGGCTTATGAGGGAGGCTGTTAAGCTAGGGGAGCTTATACCTAACCGTGTGGAGAGGGGCGAGGAGAGCTATACTGGGGCCATAGTATTAAAGCCCAAGCCGGGCCTCCACGAGAACGTTGCAGTCCTAGACTTCGCTAGCATGTACCCAAATATAATGGTTAAGTACAACGTGGGCCCCGACACTATAGTGAGACCCGGTGAACCCTACAAGCCTGAAGACGTCTATGAGGCGCCTGAGGTGGGGCACAAGTTCCGGAAGGAACCTCCAGGATTCTTCAAGAAGATACTGGAAAGGTTCCTCTCGTGGAGGAGGATGATCAGGAAGCAGATGAAGAACGTTGACCCTGACAGCCCGGAGTATAGGCTACTGGATGAGAGGCAGAAAGCGATCAAATTGCTCGCAAACGCTAGCTACGGCTACATGGGGTGGCCCTCGGCTAGGTGGTATTGTAGGGAGTGTGCTGAGGCTGTTACTGCCTGGGGCCGCACCATCATACGATATGCTATTCAGACTGCTAGGCGCCTTGGACTGGAAGTCTACTATGGCGACACAGACAGCCTTTTCGTGCAATACGATCCTGGGAGGGTTGAAGAGCTTATTAGGAGGATAGAGGAGGAGCTGGGCTTCGAGATCAAGCTGGAGAAAGTGTATAGGAGGGTGTTCTTCACAGAGGCTAAGAAAAGGTACGCCGGGCTCACCTCAGACGGTAAGATAGACCTGGTGGGATTCGAGGCCGTGAGGGGTGATTGGAGTGAGCTGGCTAAGGAGACTCAGGCTAGGGTTGCAGAGGTCGTCTTGAAGACGGGGAGTGTGGAGGAGGCTGTGAAGCACGTTAGAGAGGTCATATCTAGGCTCAAGAAGGGAGACTTCGACGTCAAAGAGCTAACAATCTGGAAGACGCTCACCAGGCCCCCTAGCAGGTATGAGGCTAGGCAACCCCACGTCACGGCGGCACTGATAATGATGAGGCATGGTATAAGGGTTGAGCCGGGCATGAAGATAGGCTACGTTATAGTCAAGGGCTCAGGCCCCCTCTACACCAGGGCTAAACCCTACTTCCTAGCCAAGAAAGAGGAGATTGACGTAGAGTACTACATAGACAAGCAGGTGGTACCAGCCGCCCTCAGGATACTGGGCTACTTCGGCGTCACAGAGAAAAGGCTTAAGGGTGGGGGTCAAGCCAGCCTACTCGACTTCCTAGGCAAGACTAGAGGAGGTCGTTGAACGTCACAAACTTGACTTGACTGGGCTTGTAGGTTATCTTACTGCCCACTCTAGAACCTACTAGAAGTGCTACGCCCTTCTCGGCAGCCACGTCTAGTAGCCTTTGGGTTATTATGCCGTCGAATACTACAGCGTAGATGCTACCCTTCTCAGCGCTCTGAAGCCTCTCAAATAGCTCTCTAACCTTAACTCTATCAACCTCCCTCCACTCCTTATCGTAGAGTACCGCTTCTAGAGTCCCAACGAGCTTCTTGACGCTCTCGAGCACCTCCTTTGGTATAGCAATGGTGACGGCCTCCTCAGAAGGCTTCTCGGCTTTCTTGGCAGCCTCCTCGGGGGGCTTCGGCTTCTCCACAACTTCAACCTTCTCCTCCGGAGGCGCAGGCTTCTCCTCGGGCTTCGGCTTCTCAGGCTTCTCCTCTACGAGCCCAAGCTCCTTAGCTACAGTTGAGGCTGGCACCATCTGGTTTAGGGCCCTCGCTATCTCCTTCCCAGTAAGCTCTTCAACCTCCTTCCCCTCGGGAGCCCTGGCTACATAGTCTACCTTGAGCTGGGGTAGCACGTTCTTTAGTATAAGCTCCCCGCCCCTATCTCCGTCCACGAATAAGATTATCTTCTTCTTCTCAGCTAGCTTCTTAATAGTTTCCGGCACCTTACCCCTAGCACCCTCAAGGGCTATCACGTTAGTGTAACCATACCTGAGCAGGTTCTGCACATCACCTCTACCCTCAACCACTATTATAGTATCAGCCTGGTCCACTCCAGGACCTGCAGGCAGCTTTTCAGGACCATACTCTACTATCTTAGCTGGCTTGACCTGTTCCTGCTCTACTACCTCCCTCACGATCTCCTTTATATCTGGCTCTCTCTCCCTCATCATGGCTAGGAGTTCGCGGGCCCTAGCAATGATCTTCTTGATCTTATCAGCCCTCAGGTCCTTAATCTCCTCCACAGTTATCCTAGCAGGGTATGGTCCTATCTTGTCCACAGTTTCGAGCATGGCGGCTATAATGCTCGTATGAACCCTATCTAGGTTACTAGGTACTAGGACTTGACCTACAGTCTTAGTACCTTGGTACTTGATCTCGACGTGAATCCTGCCGATCTTATCCTTTTCCTGGAGCTCTTCAAGGGAGAAACCTGTGCCTAGGAGCCCCTCAGTTTGACCGAAGATGGCGCCTATTACATCGTGCCTATCAACCCTACCTTCAACCTCTAGCCTAGCCTTAATCAGGTACTTCATGCCACTCTACACCCCTCTAAGCGTCAACCCCTCTAACCAGACAGGCACTCGCACCTTCCAGTCGGGATAGGGTTGCACCGAGAGGTTAAATCGCTCAGACCCATAAACCTCAATTTAAGATGCATTGCCTCTCGTCGGCGCGAAAGGGTTTACATAACGCTCCGAGAAACCTGGTGGTGTGGAGGTTCCTAGGGTTGGCTAGGCTTATTATTGTAGAGCATCAGCCCCGCCGCCTGGTTGATGTCGTCGCGATAGTGATTGCGCTCCTACTCCTAGCCGCAACATTCACTGCATCCAATACGCCAACCTACCTGAAGGTCCTGGTAGCCGTAGCGAGCCTACTAGTCATTGGAGGCGCCTTGCAATCGCTCATTTACGGTCCAAGGCTAGCTCGCGTATTAAAGGCGCTCTCGAAGGACGTGAGGGTAGAGGGCGAGAGGCTCATACTCCCTAAGCCGCTCAAGATGAAGCCCGGCACCATAACAATCTCCTACCACAGGGCCGAAACAGGCTACGACTACTATACTCGGCTCAGCTTCAAGGAGTCAGAGGAAGGAGAGGTTGTAAAGGACTCCCTTGGGCCCAAGGACTTCAAAGGTAATGTGGGGATTCTAGCGGGGCTTCCCTGGGAGGTAACGTTGGATACGGGGTCTAGCACGGAGCCGCAGGCTTCGAGGAAGGGCGGGAAGCCTCCAATACTCGTCTGGGACGCTTACGAGTGGATCGTTGCCCCTGCTTATGAGATCGTGGACCCAGATTATAGTGGGCCTAGCGGTAGCATAATAGTGGCGTTCATACCCAGGATCAACCATGAAATAGAAGTGACAAAGAGCGTATTGACAGTTAAGGGCGACGGAGCTACGGGGACTGCCGAGATGGGAGTCGAGAGTGGAGCTATCAAGGGGACAATAACCTACACTAAACAGCCTGGCTCTAGAGCGAGAGAGGTTAGGCTTGAATTTGAAGCCGTTAAGTGGGGTATAAGGTATAGAATAACCCTTGCAAAGCTAAGCAACCCTGGTAGAATAAACTTTAGGTGGAGCCCAGGGCCCGAGGAAGAGGCCTACCTACTAATACACAGCCAAGCTAGGACACGCCCCAGGGAGCTACTCCGGAGGCTGAGCACAAACCCCCTACTAGCGGGCGCCGCATGGAGAGATATAAAGTGGGCGAGGCTCAAGCTAGTCCTCAACGTCCCCCTAGCCCGTGACGTAGTAGACGTGGCTTGGGTAACGGTTAAGCCTGCATGGAGACCGTGAGGACACGATAATCGAGGACTAGGCCGATGGCCATGAAACACCATTAGCTACAGTGATACGGCATTAGAACTCCTTACAGACTCCTAGGAGGAACTTTGCCTCCCTCCTTAACACTGACATCCAGATATCATCCCCCGTCCACTCTGACGTAGCGTACACTCTCAGCTCCACGTTGGGCCTTAGAGCCTCTTTGAAGGCCTCAAGCCTCTCCAGTGCATTTAGGCCCTCCACCCCCTCAATCACTAGCACCACGTCTACATCGCTTTCTACAGTATAGTCTCCCCGGGCCCTACTACCCACAAGGTAAGCGCCCACAAGCCTCCATCCCCGCGCCATAGCTATTCTTGAAGCCTCTTTCACGGATTCACAAGCCATCCTCAAGGCCTCTCTCTGGCTCCTCACTGCAGATGCTGCCTTACCCATTCCAAGACCCTCCTAGCCCTCCCCACGAGATCTCTAGCCTTAGCCTCGTCATAAAGCTCGTATGGTATAGCGTTGGCGGCGTTAGGATACCTAGCTATCGTGTAGTGGATTGTAAGCTCCCTGAGGTCACTCATAATCGGCGTTACGTCTAGGCCCAGCTCCCTCCTCACGGCGTCTGCGAGGGCTAGAAGGTTATGACCTCTAGCCGGGTAGCCTGCGTTGAGCAATAGAGCCTTCAAAGCCTTCTCCGCAGCCTGCTGACTCCAAAACGCAGCTCCATCCCAGTCCCCGGTCTTAAGGTCGTTCTCGGCCTTCACAAGGTCCCTCTCCGCCTGCCTAAGCCACGCCTCAGCCTCAGCCCTCACGCGCTCCCCAAGCAGAACTAGTTGCCCTCAAAGACTATAATGGTGAGGAGAGCGGGTAGTGTAGGACCTCCCCCCTTCCCATGCCAGCTATAAGCCTGTCTTTAGGAATAATTGCGCTTTTAAAGGAAGGTTTTGCATGCTATGGAGTTTTAGGTGATAACATATGATTATAGTTAAAAGTCGCGTGTATGCTAGTTTTACTTCCAAGCCCTCTAGGATGCGTGTTAACGAGATTACTATTGTTCTCCCGTAACCTCCTTTATCTTCTCCTTGACCACCCTATACGCCTCCTCCGGGTCTGCTTGAAGTGTTGTCGGGTTGAAAGGGAACCTTGCCAGCAGTAGTCTTATCTCACCGCCCTCCAGCTCGGCGAATAGCTGTGGGAGTGATGCCATGCCTAGGTCGTCAGTCTCTCCATGCTCTATGGCGAAGACGTAGTCCTCGTTCTTAACCTCCAGGGGTACTCCGAGCTCGTTTGCAATCTTTTCTGCCAGGGCTTTCCAGTGCTTGCTGTATGGGTGGTGGGGGAGGTCTACCAGTATTATCTTGGTCACTCTACCCACGACTCAGGCACCGGGTGGTGGGTGTGGGGGAGGGTTAATCTAGCTATGCTACCTAGCTACCTATCATCCCTCCATGCAGACCTTCTTCATTAATATTGCGTCCTTCTCCAGCACCGGGCTCTCGCTTATCACCACAGCATCTATCCCCGTCTCCTTGTAGGCCCGACATACAACCCCCCACTCAGGCCCGTATCCCTCCTCTGAGAGTGTGTGGTGCTCCCTCTCGCCGCCCCTCCCATACTCTATCTTTGAGAAGTGGGTGTGAAGGGGCCTGACGGCCCTGGAGCCGAGCCTCCTCTCTATCTCCTCTATAGCCTTGATCACCTGGTCCACGCTAGTCACGAAGCTCCCTTCACTCCTAGCGTAGAGATGAGCCCAGTCAACGCATGGCCTGCATCGGGGCACTCTCTCACATATCTCTATGACCTCCTCCAGGCTCCCTACCTGGGATGTCTTGCCCATAGTCTCAGGTCCTACTTCCGGCGTCTTCACCCACGAGGGCAACGACTCTATCAGTGTGTTGAACGCTCTGATCACCTTCTCTAGGGCCTCCCTCTCGCTACTATTCCCCTTATAGTAGCCTGGATGTACGACGACTACATAAGCGCCCATCCACTCTGCAGCGACCATAGACTCATAGAGTCTCTTCAAGCTCCTCCTAACGGTATCCTCGTCAGGGCTAGCCAGGTTGACGTAGTATGGGGCGTGCATGCTCAAGACTATATCATGCTTTCTAGCCTCCTCCCCGAGAAGCCGAGCCTTAGCCTCGCTAATCCTAACCCCCCTGACAGCCTCATACTCGAGAGCGTCCAAGCCTATGCCTCTCAAGAACTCGGGAACCCTCTCCATAGCGCCTTTGAACTCCACAGGCTTCCCCGCAGGCCCAAACCTAACCCTACCCATGAGACCCCATACCCCATATCACCTCTATCCCAGGGCTCTCCTTAAAGACAGGCCTCCCGGCCTCCACGTGAACTTAAATTAAGTCTACATGGGACCATGCGGCTTGGACTGGGTGGTGTGGGTTGCCTTTTAAGAGTGCCGCCCGCCCTGAGGGCGAGGAGGGCCTCCAGTATCACCTTAGGGTTAGGAGGGGTGATGTGGCCCGCTACGTGCTACTCCCTGGAGACCCTGCTAGGACGGACCTAATAGCCTCCCTATGGGAAGATGCCAAGCTTGTAGCTCACCATAGGGAGTTTAGGACGTGGACCGGCGTTTACCGGGGGGTTAAACTAAGCGTTACCAGTACTGGGATTGGAGGTCCTAGCACTGCCATAGCTGTTGAGGAGCTACTGAGGGTAGGGGCCGACACCTTCATCAGGGTGGGGACTATGGGCGGTCTTAGGAGAGATCTTGAACCCGGCACGCTGGTCATAGCCTCTGGGGCTGTGAGGCTCGAGGGGACTAGCAAGCAGTACGTCATGCCAGAGTATCCCGCCTTGGCTTCGTACGAGGTCCTCCTAGCACTCATTGAGGCGGCTGAGAGCCTAGGGGTTAGGTATGAGATGGGGATTGTCGCTAGCACAGACAGCTTTTACTTAGGTCAAGGGAGGCCCGGATACCGGGGATACATGACCCCCAGGGCGTCGAGGGTCCTACCAGAGCTGCAGGCTGCGGGGGTGCTCGGCTTCGAGATGGAGGCTGCAACCCTCTTCACAATAGCCTCTATATACGGGGCTAGGGCCGGCTGCGTGTGCACTGTAATAGCTAATAGGGAGACCGACGAGTTTAGGGGTGAGGAGGGGGTTAGGGAGGCTTCCCTCGTGGCCTCTGAGGCTGTGAGAGTGCTTGGTGAGTGGGATGGGGTTAAGGTGGGGGCTGGTAAGAGATGGTTCTACCCAGGCCTGGTAGCCAGGTCCACCTCGCGGTAGGCAACATAAACATAGACATAAGCCTCTACGTCCCCCGGATACCGGGGGGCGACGAGATAGTATTCGCTACTGATACTTGGGTAGGACCTGGGGGTGCCGCTACGAACTACTCGATAGCAGTGGCTAGACTAGGGCAGAAGTCAATGCTAAGGGCTGTCGCGGGGAGGGAGGCTGCCACCCTAGGCATACTGGAGGCTATCAAGTCTAATGGAGTTGATACGTCACTAGTAAGTATGTCGCCCAAGCCAGCCGGCATGGTGGTCGTCATGGTTGACGCTGAGAGGTCCCTAAGGACTATGGTTACCGTTAGGGGGGCCAACGAGGACCTAACTATAGAGGAGCCCCACCTCAGGGGTTTCAAGGGTCACATACACCTAGCCAGCGTCAAGCCCCAGCTCGTCTCTGACGCTAGGAGGCACTGCAGGGAGTGCACTATTAGTTACGACCCTGGAGGGGAGGCCCTTAGAAGGCCCAGAGATGTCATAGAGGTGTCGAGGGAGGCTGACTGGGTCTTCATAAACACTGTGGAGCTGAAGGGTATGACGGGCTCCCCGGACCCCCTAGCAGCCTCAGTCTTCCTAGAGCGGGGTGCTAGGCTCGTCGTGGTTAAGCATGGAAAGGGCGGGGCTACAGTCCTCTCCGAGAGGAGATGCCTCAGGATAACGAGGCTCCCGAGAGTAAATGTCGTAGACGTCACCGGGGCTGGCGACGCCTTCGACGCAGCATTCAACGTATGGCTACTCGCTGGGGCACCCCTGGAGGAAGCCCTTCGCCACGCCCTTGCAGCAGGCTCAGCCAAGGTTACTAGGAGGGGTAGCAGCTCCATGCCCACGCTAGAGGAGGTCTTAGCCCTAGCCGGTGACGTCGGAGGGGTGGAGGACTGCGTTTAGAGGTTAGCCCAGTCGTCCCACCAAGGCTCCACCTTATAATGTGGCCTTAGGAGCCACTCGTTACCCAGGTAGACCTCACGCAGCCCCGCCCTATAAGCGGCCTTCAAAGCCTTCTCAGCGTGGTCCACGCTAGTCGTAGGCAAGTCTGGCATCCTGTGGTCTGGATGGAATGCTAGCAGCACCATAGGAATGCTAGGGTCTATGCTGGCTAGGTACCTGGCTATCCTGTAGACCTCGCCGGGGCCTACATAACCCGGGACTAAGAGAGTGCTCACCACTAAGAGCGGGGGATCTCGTCTCTCCCTACCCATCTCGGCTACAAGTCTAACATTCCCCCTGAGCCTAGCCAGCCCCCTCTCACCCTCAACCCCCGTAAGCGCCTCGTAGATCGAGGGTGTCCACGCTTTCCAGTCAACCTTAACAATCCCCCCGCTCTCCAGGCTCACACGAGCCATCTCCCTCATAATCCTAGAGTTTACCAGCCCGTCCGTCTCCCAGCATATCCTCTTAAAAGCCTGCCCCGACTCCCTCGCCTTCCTAAGCACTCTCCTAGACGCCGCAACTAGGATCCCAGCCTGGGGGGTTGGGTCCCCGCCGAAGTAGCAGACACACCTAACACTATCATTCAAGGCCTCGTCCACCAAGTCCTCTAGGCTCATAACCCTCTTCCAGTAGCCTAGCTTCGTCTCCGGGAAGCCACTGAGGCCTTCAGGAAGCTTGTCGGCAACCATCAGCTTATGCTCCCAGTTCTGGCAGAAAGCACAGTCTAGAGGGCACCCGCCCATGAATACTGCAAGATTATAATAGCCGTGTTCGGGCCCCTTAGTATCAGTGTAGACGGGAAAACCCCTCTCCGTAGCCGCAGGGCATACTGGAGTTGACACGCAGTTGGTGGGGAGAGGGTCTAGATAGGTGAAGCCCACCACCATGCCAGGACCCGCTACGTGCTCAAGCCTACCATTCCTAACACGCCACACACCACAATAACCCACTCCCCCCTCAGGCACGCTACACTCGTTAACGCATATCCTACACTTCACAGTCCTACCCCTTGTTCGGGGAGTCTCGCCAGGCAGACCCAAGCGGGTTCTCCAAAACCCCCTAACTCTCCTAACCCTCGTGAGAGCCTCGCTAGGCCTCCTCCTTAAACACTCGGCACAGACGCCCAGCCACGATGATACAAGCCTAGACTCTCTCCCGCATAGCCTACATTTACCCACGCCCGCCACCACAATTATACCAAGACAATAAAGCTAGATTAAACTCCCTCAAACACTATTTAGAAGTGCCGCAACGTAGGGTGGAGGGGAATAGCGTCTACGATAACACCACTCTAAAATACTTATAGTATCACGCTACAAGTAGACTTCACTAGGGGTTTAGATGAAGGCTGATATCACCGCCAGCGATATTGTCAGGCTCTTCGAGGAGGATGAAGAAGCTAGGAGGCGGCTAGCCGAGCTACTAGTCAAGGAGCCTAAAGCCCGAAAGGCTGTAATAAAAGCTGTGATGAGGGAGGTTGCTACAAAGCGGGACTTGGAGGAATTGAGGGAGAGGCTTCGGGGAGAGTTTGACCGGGTTTGGGGCGAGCTATCGGCACTTAGGGAGAGGATTGCGAGGGTTGAGGGTGCACTAATGCAGATGGCCGAAAGGATAGGAGATCTCGACAAACGGATCGACGCCCTAGAGAGGAGCGTGGATAAGCGTGTAGGCGGTTTGGACAAGCGTTTAGACTTGTTAGAGAGTAACATCAACGCAAGGCTAGTGGGTGTAGATAAGAGAGTAGATAGCCTAGAGAAGAGTATAAATTCTAGGCTCGCGGAGGTGGATAAGAGAGTAGATAGCCTAGAGAAAACCGTGAACGCGAGGCTCTCCGACGTGGATAAAAGGATAGACCAACTAGAAAAGAGCGTCAACACGAGGCTGGCAGAGGTAGACAAGCATATAGACCTGTTAGAGAATAGCGTCAACACGAGGCTCTCGGAAATGAATAAACGCATAGACCAACTAGAAAAAACTATTAACGCTAGATTCGTGGAGGTGGATAAGAGGATGGACGAGTTCGGGAAAAGACTAGATTACATAGCAAGGATGAACCTCATACTCACTATATCAGTCATAGCAACACTAATAGCAGCACTTATACTACGATTACTTGCTACATAATAGATTTACATGCTTAGAGTTTTTGTTTTTATAGTCATATGTGAGTTTGTAAGCTACGATGATTGACAGCGTCATAATCATATTCTATATTTATATTATAACTTCGTCTATCATACTATACTCATATAGACAATTAAGAGACTCATTGAATAGAGGTCTCCGAGGTCAAGGTGGGAGGAGTTAAGGGGTTTAATTGTATAGGGTATGCTTAGCCGAACTTATATCTTAGTCTCTACTCTCTCTAGAGCTATTGCTGCAGCTCCTCCAAGGCCGTGACAGATTGAGGCTATTCCTCTCTTTGCCTGCCTATCCTCTAGTATGTAGGCTAGGTGTAGTACTAGCCTGGCTCCCGTCGAGCCGAGGGGGTGGCCTACTCCTATGGAGCCTCCGGCCACGTTTAGCTTATCATATGGTACCTTCAGCTCCTTGTTAAATATGTAGCTGTTTATGGCGAACGCCTCGTTGTTCTCCCAGTAGTCTACGTCGCCCACTCTCCAGCCTAGGAGTGATAGGAGCTTCTTCACGGCTGGTATAGGGGCTACAGGGAACCTCCGGGGGTTGACGCCTGCGACAGCCCACCCAAGTATCCTCGCTTTGGGCTTAAGTCCCAACTCTCTCACGGCGTTCTCGCTTGCTACGAGCAGGCTAACGGCCCCGTCGCTCAGTTGACTACTATTTCCGGCTGTGTGTGGTCCCTTAGTGGTGAATGCTGGGGGTAGCCTTGATAGGGCTTCG
This sequence comes from Aeropyrum sp., assembly GCA_015523465.1. Taxonomy (GTDB): domain Archaea; phylum Thermoproteota; class Thermoprotei_A; order Sulfolobales; family Acidilobaceae; genus Aeropyrum. The sequence goes on along the minus strand of WAKF01000038.1, from coordinate 7,767 downwards.
ATGGTTGTGTCTCGCCTTACACCCTCGTCGTAGTCTAGCACGATCCTCCCTCCCTTGACTACTGGGATCACGAACTTCTGCATGAAGCCTGAGTCCCAGGCCTTCGCAGACCTCATGTGGCTCTCGTAGGCTATCGCGTCTAGGTCCTCCCTAGGAGCCTTGTACTCCCATGCAGTCTCATCAGCCTCCTCCCCCATCACCATCATGTTTATTGGATCGTAGAGGCCATCATATACCATCGAATCCCTTACCTCCATCGCCCCCTTATATATCAGCTTGACACCCCACCTGATTGAGGGCGGAGCTAGGAAGGGTGCCGTGCTCATACTCTCCATGCCACCTGCAATTATTATGTCTGCAGCCCCCATCTCGATGGCCATAGCAGCCTCTATTATCGAAGCCATCCCGCTAGCACAAACCATGTTAACATTGTAGCCCTCAATATCCTCGGGCAACCCGGCTTTTAAGGCTGCATGCTTGGCTGTGTTCATCCCAGTACCAGCCCTTATAACATGGCCCATAATAACCAGGTCTATATTATCTCCTTCAACACCAACCCTCTCTATAACCCCCTTTATGGTCGCGGCGGCCAGGTCTACAGCCGAAATATCCTTTAGACTTCTGCCGAACTTACCTATAGGGGTTCTAACGCCATCAACGATATAGACGGGCCTCCTAAACAAGGCTCCCCTAGCCTTAGCCACAGCCCACACCCACAATGTCAATAGTCGAAATAGGAGGATTAAACTATACACAATGAAGGCCTACAATAAAGCTTCTTAAGCCTCAAGGGGGATCTGGAGGAGCTTAGAGAACCTTCTCCAGACGTCGCTACAACTAACCATAGGCTCGAGGGGCCTAGGCTCAGGTGTAGGCAGAGGGTCTAGTGCTGTAAGGCAGTAAACCTTCCTAGCAAGCTCAACCTGCTCTCTCCAATAGCCCTCAATTACCCCCTTACCCAGCAGCCTTAGCACAGCCTTCTCATAAAGCGGGTGAACCCTGCCGGGAGGACTTCTAGCCAGGGGAGTCCCTGGAAGAGGGATGAACGTGTGTAGTCTCAGCCTAGCACCCATAGAAGCTAGCTCCTCCATAACCATGATCGTAGCCCTAACATCCTCCTCCATCTCCCCAGGGAGGCCAAAGATGATGTCTACTACAGGTGTGAAACCGTATTTCAATGCCAACCTCGAAGCCTCAAGGACCTCTTCAACCCCGTGACCCCTTCTTACGAGTCTAAGCATTCTCTCACTACCGCTCTGAAGGCCCATAGCTATCCTCCTATTGTAAGCTAGCCTCGCCACTACCCTAAGCACGTCCTCAGTCACAAGCTCAGGCCTAGTCTCGCTGGGGAAGGTCCCCAGGTATGGCTTCCCACCCTCCCTCCTAACGGCTAGTAGTAGCTTCTCTATAGCGTCTACATTAGGAGTTCTAAGATCCTTACTCATATAGGCAAACCCCACTGGAGCCACGAACCTGATGTCCCTCCTCCCTGCAGCGACATAGTCTCTCACAGCCCTAGCAACGCTCTCAACACTCCTAAACCTAGCGCCACCACCCCAGTGGTATGGGACTTCGCAGAAGGTACACCTATCCGTACACCCCCTCATAATCTCTATTGGAGGGTATAAGCCGAGCTCAGGGCTATGAGGATCGTAGTCGTCTAGGCTAGCGTAGACCCTCCTAGTAACCCTAAACCTCCTTCCCTCCATGAATGCTATGTTAGGCACCTCACCAAGCTCCCTCTCGCCCAGTAAAGCCTCTACTAGCAGCGGTGCTGCAGGCTCACCATCTCCCGCGACAGCAGCCCTAACGCCAAGCCGTAGGAGCTGCCAATACGCTCCGGTAGCGTGAGGGCCTCCAGCTCCAACGGGGAACTCCCTCGAGACTCTAGCAACCTCTTCAGCAACCTCTAGGAAGAGGGGCGTTGAGAGACTATACAATACTACAACCTTCATACCCTTACTAGCCAGACGCCTAGCCAGGGAGAGAGGATCCTCCTCAACGAGATAAACCCTAGCACCAACTCTACTACGCTTTAATGCCGATGCTATAGGCGCTGCGGAGTTCCTAGCTCCGTATCCGACCCTCACAATCACCGCGTTCATAGCAGTAGCCCCCATGTAATAAGATAATAGCCCCTAGCCACCCTTAGGTTACAACTAAAAACACGATGACTCTTTTAGTCGCCCTTTCTAGGGGCTCACAACTCCAAATCCTAGCCCATTCGGTGTATAAGGGTGCTTGACTAGAATAGCCGCTCAACCTCTGCCTCCACGCCTCCTTTCTCGCACCGACCCACGCCTCCTAGTTTCAGTTACAACTCCTTGAACGCGCTCCAAGATTTCGCCTAGGGCTACATTGTTTCTTTTAGGTTTAGAACTTTTAAAGACTGTATTATGAGTTATACTAGCCGCTAGAACTGTTTTAATAGTTTCGTTAACGCACCTAGCATCGCCCCTACAGGCTTCCCTGACTAACTCCATTAGGTCTTCTAGAGTGCACTTACCATCTAGGAACTCTCTTAGGGCTCTCTGAAGCTCCGGTTTTAAAGTATAATTACCCATGATATAACACTCCCGGCCTCCGCAAGATCATCTAGCATTTAGCCTTAATCACTCCATTGGGATAGGACCTACGGGATACCAATTGATTAACTATAATGATGATCTCTATAACGTGTAGATTTCAAGTTGCATAGGGACGAGAAGTGTCGAGGAAAGCATTAATCCCAGCTTCTAGGCTCTATGCCTTGAGGGGCTGTGAGGCTAGCCCGACAGCCCCGACTTACGTAGGATGAGGAGTTCGGCCTCAGCCGAGCCTCCCAACCCATAAGTCCATTCCAGTTTCCACTCTTCTAGGCTTAACCCTTAGGGGTATCAAGTGGCTGCCGTCGCAGCTACCAGCGTTGAACCACTCCCTCCCTTTAAAGCCTTCCCTACATGTGGCGTATTCCAGCCCTAAACGTCTAGCTTCCTCCACTACGGGGCGCAGTAGCCTCTTACGCATCTCTTCTGGGAGATACATGTAGCCGTGTAGCCTAACGCCCTTCTCTCTATAAAGCCTGTAGAGTTTTTCGCCCTCAGGACCTAAGGCTTCCCTCATCCTAGCAAGGTTATCGGGCCTAGCCTTGTAGGTGCTGGTTACTATGAATCTAGCGCCTGCCTCAGCGAGCCTAGACACCAGCTCTCTAATCTCATCCTGATCGTCGTTGACATACGGTATTATCGGGTCAACCCTCACGCCCACAGGAACACCGGCCTTAGAAGCCCTCTTCACAGCCACTATCCTTTCCTGGGGGGTAGGGGCGAAGGGCTCCACTAGCCTCGCCTTCCCGGGGTCTAGCATCGTTATGGTTGGAGTCACTGCAACATTACCCTTAGACACTAGGTCTAAGTCCCTATAGGCATAGCCCACGCCCTTCGTCGTTATCAATACCTTAAACCCCAGGGGCACTAGGATCTCGAGCACAACCCTAGTAACCCCCAAGGCTTCCTCTTCGGGGGGATAGGGATCGCTGCTCGTCCCCAAGTTTATAATAGCCCCCTGTGGGAGCTTGAGTATGTCTCGCTTAACCCTCCTAACGAGATCCCTCTTAACAGTGCTAGGCTTCAAGCCTATGTAGGCGGTAGCGTAGCAGTAGTGGCAGCCTATGCTACAGCCTGTATAAGGGTTAAGACTATACTTTATGGGGCAATAGCAGAGAGGGCTATCCCAGGGGTCGAAGAGGCTGACGACACTGAGCCTCAGACCCCTGCCACGCTTCAACTCAGGCAACACCCCGCTTATACCCTCCCATAGGGTAATGCGGCTAATGGGGGCCAATGAAGAACGATGGGCAGTCCGACGGGGAGTGGGGAGCCATTGTAGCACTGAGGCCCTAGCTAGAAGTTATAAGGGGGTCCTATAGGGGAGTCTCTGGGGGTTTCAGAGTCTGGAGGTGCGGGGGTGTTTAGGTTAGGGTTGAGTATTAGGAGGCTTGTTAGGGAGGTGGGCCTACCCGCCCTTATAGGCGGGTGGGCTGGGACCATTACAGTATACGTAGTTGTAGAGGCTGTCTCGGGCGGGTGGGGTAAGACGGTAGCTGTAGCTGTAGGGGGTGCTGTAGGCGCTATTCTAGGAATAGGCTTAGCCCTTAAGGGTAGGCTCGGAAAGACTGAAAAGATTCAAGCGACCGCCGATGATGTCTCAAGCAGCTATAGCTCCCTAAGCGACCTAATCGGCTATGAGATGGAGGCTCCAGTCGAGTTCACCGGCGAGGACCTACTTAAGCTGTGGGCCCTTACTAAGAGTCTCGTCGAGAAGCTGAGTAGCAGGCCCCTGGAGACCGCTGTTGTAATAGTCTCTGAGGAGGGCGTGCCCGAGGCCGTCTACCCCGATGACGCCCCTATATTCATAGACGACGAGGAAGACTCATATGACGTTACTGCAGTCCTAGAGGAAGATTGGGTTATAGCAGTATTTCCCGTAGAAGCCGCAGTTACAGCCTTGAATGCTATAGACGACGGAGTTGTTAGGATTAAGAGCGAAGAAGAGCTATATGTCTTGTACATGCTAGCTAAGAGGCTAGCCTACGCTCTAGGGCAAAGACCCGATATTGCCGCGTACTCAGCCTACAAGGCCCTCCTAAAGCTGGCTAATGAAGGTGTTATAGAGTTGGGAGAAGACATGGCCCGACTACTCCCCCTAGAGCCTGAGGATGTGAGAAGGCGTGTGAGGGAACAGGTTGGGCTAGAAGACACGCTAAGAGCATAAGGGCACTGCGAGAGGGCAAGCCAAAAATTAGGCTTAGACACTAATTACTCGGAAAAACTTACAGCAACCCTCATACTAACCCTTGCGGCGAGCCCCCAGGGCTCCTTGGGGGTGAGCAGCCGCGACACCTCCACACCCCACACGCTTTCGGCGTATAGCCCGTAGCTCATCCCCTGGGGGCTCCACTAGTCTCGCAGCCTACGAGAGCTTAAATCTTACCCTCCAGGTACATGTGCACCTTTAAGGCAGCGTCTAGACCCGATTTCAACGCTTTTCCTATAAGGCTGGGGCCGTGTCTCACATCTCCAGCAGCGAAAACGCCTTTCCTCGTAGTCATGAAGTTCTCATCGGTCTTTATAGTGCCATCGGGGTTTAGCTCTATACCATACTTCCCGTTCTCGAAGGGCGGGGTTGGTATCTCGCCTATTGCTAGCAACACCCAGTCGAACTCTACATCAAACTCGCTACCCTCTATGGGCACGGGCTTCGGCCTCCCACCCTCCTTCTCAACGAGCTTCATCCTCACGATCCTAACGAAGTGGCGTCCACCCTCTTCGTAGAACATTATGGGCTGTGTGAGCTCCCAAGGCTCTGCTCCCAACTTTATTAGCCTCTCGAATTCCTGTTTTCTCATTGGAGCATAGTCTCTAGTCCTCCTATAGCTGAGTACTACCTTCTCGACCCCATCCTTAAACTCCGGGTAGGTTAGAGGCACTTGGACTGCATCTGCGGCTGTTAGTCCTCCCCCAACGACTAGTATCTTACCAGAGACTATGGGGACCTTGCTCCAGGGTATGTAGCCGTACCTAGCCATGTGGACTTCTACGAGCCAATCGGCTGCTGGTATAACCCAGGGTAGGTCCTCCCCGGGCACGTTCATCCTGCGGGGCTTCCAAGTACCAGTAGCTATGAGTACTGCATCGCTAACCCTTATTATCTCTTCGAGGTCAATATCCCTCCCGACCTTGACGTTGAATATGAACTTGACGCCGCCGTCCATGAGTTCTCTCACAGCCTTCCTGATATTATCTTTAGGTATCCTGTCGTCCGGTATACCGAACATCATCATGCCTCCAGCCTCAGGGAGCATATCATAGACTATGACGTCGTGGCCCCTACACCTCAAGAAGCCTGCAGCCCCGAGGCCCGCAGGGCCTGCGCCTATTATGCTTACAAGCTTGCCTGTGGGTGGCGGTATACTCTTACACCTAAGGTACCTCAAGGCCCTTCGCCTCCCATAGGGATTCGACTAGTTGAAAGCTTGATTAACTGAGAGTACCTTTTTGTAGGCCCGCCTATATATACTTGGGTTTTAAATGTTCCTGAGCTGTCCGTCTAAAAGCCTCTTAGCAGCCCTACGTAGCACAAGCGCTACAGCAAGGCTCGTCGGCGTTGACTTAATGAACCCAGGTGAGATTAGAAGCGATATGACTCTCGAAGCTTCAGTCCGGGGCGCTTCTACCCAGTATCCCTCTAGGAGGGCCTCTATAAGCCTGGCAGGCTTGTGTAGGAGTACCATTGAGTAGGCGGCTGCTATACTAAGGTCCCATGCGCCTCTCCAATAGTTAAACTCTTTCGCCTGCTCAGCGTCGAGCACATAAGCGTCGCCGCCCGATAATAGTATGTTCCCGGGGTTGGCGTCGCCGAGAGCCGCCTCCGCATTGTAGTGTACTAAGGCCATGACGGAGCCCCCTCGAACCCAAGACTCTTCGTCAGATAGCTCGCTTAGGGGAGACCCTTCAACATACTCTCTCCACATGATAGCTCTCCGGGGTTCTAGGCAGAGGGCTATCACTCTAGGCGTCCCAACAGCCTTTCTAAGCCGATGATACCATATGTACTCGTTAGCCGCTCTAGCATTGGGGGAGAGCTTGAAGCCATATGACACAGCCAGCGGCGCTGCCAGCACCCACTTATAGAAGGCTACGCTGTAGTCCTTAACAACTATCTTCGACTCTCCATCCCCACACACCCTACTCGACGATATGGGGTTGGGCCTCTTACACCCGGCTAGGGGTAGAAGCTCTTTTACATTACTACAGGAATAGGGGGCTATGTAGCCTTCCGGGGCCCTCACAAGCGTCCAAGGCTCCTTTAAGATCTTGTGAGGCTGGCACCTCGAGTTTTCCTTGACGAACAGATCCAATGCCTTGAATACTGTTGAAGCGGTTCTCAATGTCATCCTAGCAGCAGCCCTGAGCCCGTCACTATAGCCTGGAGTGCGGGGACCCCTTGACGCTCTTTGGAGCCTTCCGCTCCAGTCAGCTCTGAGGTCCTCCACCTGGATTTCGAGGGCTGGCTTGTAGATGCAGTGGAGAGGCTGCGATGACATCATCCTTATTACCGGCAGTAGAAGAGGGTCTAGGTCTAGATGGTTGTAGAGGGGTCCCATCACGGACTTAAGGCCTCTAAGCTCTTCCCTCACAACTCTATCCCTAAACCTGTTTATCAGAGCCTCTAGGACCCTCCACGACCCCTCTATAGACTCTGGGTTCACTAGGAGCAGTGACGCTATCTTCTCCGCGAATAAACTCCAATCAACGTCCATCCTAGCAACATCTAGAGATACCTCTAGGCAAATGCCATCATATGCAGCTCTAAGACTACCCTCAACAATCCTCAGGCAGGCGCCGCCCGGGAAGATCGCCTCGACAATGGTCATCTTGAGACCCAGCCCTCACCCCTTCTCCAAATAACCTTCCCACCACGATCTCTAAGCTCAACCACCCTATGTAGAGGGATGACGTCGCCACCTGCGAGATAAAGGGCCCAGGGTCCCACCTTGACTACGCTCTCAAGCGGTATTTCGACAAGCCTCTCGCCAACTCCTTCTATCCTGTGCCTGATTACTACTACGACGTTACTAGCATTCCCAGTATATATTACCTTGTTTATGGCCTCGCGAATCCTACTCTTCCTCTTAGCCAGGATCCCCTACACCCCCTACCTCTTACAGAGTCTCTCTACTAGTGATAAGTAGGCCCCCCTGAGGTCCTCCCCGCCTCTAACGTAGTC
>WAKF01000037.1 GCA_015523465.1 Aeropyrum sp. | reverse complement strand
GGGGTTGGAGGAAGGGTAAGATCGTGGAAAACGTCATGGCAGAGGCGTTTGGTGTTATAGCGGAGGAGCTTGAGCCTTGGTGGCATTCCACTTTTGAGGTTGATACGAGTGGCAAAAACCCTAGGAAAGTGTATGAAGAACTGTTAAATAAGATCGATTCTTGGAGTGTTGGTATAAATATAGACTGGCTCTCTCTAGAAAGTGTTGGAGAGCTAGTAGCCAGGCTTTCCGCCCAGCGAGACCTTGATGAATATAGGTTGGGGATGTGAAGGAGAATGTAGCAAAGCTTCCCCTCTGTCGAGGCTAGGAATCCTTTGCGCTTGGCTATCTGGGAGGTATATTGCGCTCCTTACGACTTCAAGGTCTCTATGGCTCCTTATTGCATGTATTATTTTAGTATTGGTGTTTGCTATGAGCCTCACAGGTATAAGCGACGGCGACTGGGTTGCTATAACTAAGTATAAACCATCCTTTCTCCCTTCAGCGGCTAGCCTAGAAAGCAGTCCATCTTCCCCCCCTGCTATGTTATGAGCTTCATCTACGGCAACTAAGATCTTCTTGCCAGTACTTTTAGAAGACTTGTGGGCTAGCCATAGGGTTAGGAGAGTATAAGCCCTTCTAGCTGGCTGGGAGGGTATCCTAGACACATCGACTATAGTTACGGAGCCCGGAGCATACTCTAGCCTTGCAAACCTATCCCCCGAGAAAGCCTCTTTACTAGCTCCTCGCGTGAGCACAGCTATCTTCCTTAAGAGGGCTTTCTTAACTTCCCTATCCCAACGAGACTGTTCGAAAGCTGATTCTATAAGTGCTTCAAGCTCTGTGAAACTCTTCGGCTTTCCTTGCTCTATAACCTTAAGTAACATATATTCTTGTGGTTCTGTGAGGTTCAAGGACGAGCTTAGAGCGTCTACAACTGTGACAATGTCATCCTCCGAGTCGGCCTCTATTAGAGGGTTAAGTGGTAGGTCCTTAAGCGGGTCTAATGAGCGGGGATTACATCCTATAGAAGCTGCTTTCTCGCCGTGTTCTCCGGTCCAGTCTAGTATTATAGAGTGTAGCCCAAAGCTTTCTGCTGATCCACACGCTATCCTTGCTAAGGTAGTCGACTTACCTGTGCCCGTTGCACCGAATATGGATATGTGGCCTTCGACATCGTTAAGGGAAAGATATATTTTCTCGGGGGCAATACTCCCCGTCTTATACCCTAGGAATAGCCCTTTCTCGCCTTCCTTATCTTCAATCCCTATTATGAGGGGGTAGGACCTACTAGCAGGGGTGAGCTTTTCAGCTATGCGCGCTAAATTCTCGGACTCTTCCACGCTTAAATCTCTAATTCTTACCCCCTCTACCGTAGAAGATATTAAGGTCTTCAGCACTTCATAGTCAACTTTCAACCTCTTCTCGTCTGTTGAGGAAAGTGCGACGACCACTCTGCTTCTACTTCCTTCAAGTATAGAGGCTACAATAAGCCTACTAGACCCAAGCTTAGCCCTGTCAGCGATAAACTTGGATATTTCTTGTATCGACGATCTGGAGGTCTTTGCTAGGTCTATTTCAAATCCTAGGGCGTTGTAAGAAGACTTGCGGCTAGGCCCTATTCTAGGCAGTTTAAGCTTTGAAGGAATAGATTTCGACGACGGTAACGATAGCTTACGGTAAACGGGTAATGATAGAGCTGCGGCGACTATTAAGCCCGCTGCAAGGGGTTCGGGGGAGCCTAGGATCCCTGCTACGAGTGAAGCACTTGCTATAGTAGCAGCTAGCCTAAACTTTAAGGGGGCTTCAGAGAGGAATCGTTTAACAGTCAAGACCCCACCTCTCCTAGGGTTAATTGAGGCTTGGAGGGAGGGCTTGCCGTATCTATAAGTTGAGGAGGTGTAAGGGCTATGGGAGTTGTAGCTGTAGACCTCGGCGCTACTAATTTAAGAGTAGCCTTTTTCCGGGAAGAACGTCTGGTCGGGAAGACCGTGTTACGAACTCCTAGAGAGCCCGAGAGAATAGTTGAAACTATAGTCTCAGTTGCTTCTAAGCTGGCCTCCAGAGACGATGTAGAGTGGGTAGGGATAGCTAGCATAGGCCCTTTAGATCTTGAGAAGGGAGAAATAGTAAATCCTCCAAACCTTCCTTTCACGAGGCTTAGGCTTAGGGATGAAGTGGGTAGGAGGCTGAAGGCTAGGACTGTCTTAGCTAATGACTGTGTAGCCTCGGTGTGGGGCGAATATGTTTACGGGAAATATAGAGGTACGGCTAACATGGGGTTCATAACGATAAGCACGGGTATTGGAGGGGGCTTTATTGTTGATGGTAACCTTCTACTTGGAAGTAGAGGCAACGCCCACGAAGTAGGACACATAGTAGTGGATTATACTTCGTCCATTAGATGTGGTTGTGGAGGTTATGGTCACTGGGAAGCACTAGCTTCAGGAACCGGCATACCAAGGCTTGCCAGGCTATGGTCGTTGAAGTATAATGGTGAAGGCCTAGTTAAGGAAGCTAGAGAGGGTTTAGTAGACGCTAAGAAGATATTTGATAGTGCTAGAGGTGGAGACAGTTTTGCCGTTGGAATCATTAATGAGGTGGGTAAGCTATTAGCAGCAGGCATTGCAAGCGTCATAGCCTCCTACGACCCGGAGGTCCTACTCCTTGGAGGCTCAGTTTATCTTAAGAATAAAGATCTATTAGACCCCTTGATAGAGAAATATCTTCCTAGATACCTTATGGCGGGTCTAAAAGCTAGAATTGATGCAGCTAGTTTTGGTGACGACGAAGGAATATGGGGGGCTTTAGCGATAGCCGTAAGGACTCCTCCTACTTTAAAGAATTATATATACGAGCCCTAAAGATCTAGGATTATAAAGCCATCTCTTCGAACCTTAATTTTAGCTCCATCACTAACTATTTTGAAAAAATCCTCAGGTAAACCATTATATAGGGGTATACCGGCAAGCACGGCACCAGCTATGACTATAGGCTCACTTCTACCTAGAAGTATAGCTTTAGGGGCTTTCCCGTGAAGCTTGAGCGAATATATTACGTAGGAGCCTACAGTGCTACCCCTACTTTTCCGTGCAACTAGGATCTTATTAACTATAGTTCTACCGTCATATAAGACCCCCTTTTCAGGGTCTACATCTCCATAGAAACTTATAGAGTCTAAAACGATAGCTTCACCCTCAACATCGCCGGGAACTATTGGCCTACCCTTAAATGTCTTCAAGCAAACCACCCCAGCTTCAAAGGGCCATAGCTACCATATCTTTTATACTTGCAATTCCAACCTTAACTCCCTTCCTCGAAAGATAATGGTAAGCCTTGTAGCTATTGGTAGCTATAACTACATCCTTCCCGTATTTTGAGAAGGGGCTTACAATTAAGCAAGTATCTTTAATAAATCTTACTCTATAGCTTCTAAGAGCGTCAACTAATCCTTCCTTAAGGGCTTTTGTGAAGAGACCTCGTGAAATTGACACAACGATCTCAACTTTAGGCTTACCTCGGCTCTTTAACGCTAAAAGCAGCTCTCTTAATTCGTGTGTGCTTGAGTGGGGGCATCCAATATAGATTATCTCAGGCTTTCCGGGGGGAGCTAGTCTCTCCATTTCTCTTTTCAGGTCCTCCTCGCTCAGGTCTATTACCTCCTCGAATTCATTTCCGGGTTCGAGAGGAGTTATGCCGGGTATGTAAGCCATTGCTAAATTACTTGCTGTGCCTATTGCTGCTAAGAATTCTTTTAGGGGCCCTTCACCTCCAAACCAAGCGTCGACAAGGGGAGGTCTCTCGCTTTTATGCTCTCTAGCTACAATATAGCCTAGTACACCAGCCTCAGCCGAGTCTAAAGGCTTATACCTTGATAATCTAAATGCTGCTACAGGTCTCCTCCATTCGGGCACATGAGGGCCGTAGTAGTAGGTCCTACCAGCTATGGCTGCTAATAATGCCAAGGGGCCGCCCTCCCTATTAGTCCATACACCCAGTACACTATTAGCATAGGCGACAGCGTTAGATTCCCCCCAAGCTACATGTTCCCCTTGCTTCACCACTCTTTTAAGCTCGTCTAGGTAATAGGGAGTGCACGTTAAGGTGAGTTTAACCCCCATAGACTCTAAAGCCTTCATTATAGCTTGTTGCCCTTTTAAGACTTTAGAGTCTATTCTCGTATAGGGTATAGATTCTGGATCCTCTATGTCATAGCTCACAGGATTTACCGTAGTAGGCACCTCAACCCGCGCTCCAGCCTTAGCTAGCTCCTCCAAGAACCTCCTACCAGCCTCACCTATAGTCATATAACTGGCTCCAGAGACGTGGGCATGACTTATTTTCACTAGCTTTTCAGCGCCAACAGCTTCTCCAACCTTAACTATAACTTCTAAAGCCCTAGCCTTAGCCCAGCCGAGCTCACCAGCGAGTATCCTCTCCTCCTCACGAGTTAGATGCAATAGCCCGCTCCCAGCTACACTTTCTAGGCCTCCGAGATTAATAATGAGTAGCTATGGGTGGTTTGTGTGGCTCGGGGGCTAATCAAGGCTAAGATGCTGCCTGAAGGTAAGGAAGTCGAATTTGAGGTTGAAAAGCCTGTGAAGGTCTCTGATTTGCTTAAAATGGCTGGGCTTAGCTCTGAAACTGCTGTGGTGATTAGGGACGGAACCCCACTTTTAGAAACGGACGTTGTTAAGCCTGGAGAGAGAGTTGAGATTGTAAGGGTGCTATCCGGAGGTGCCAAGGTGTAGTATTTGCAGTAAGCCTGCTATAGCCTATATAAGATACCAGCGCAAGTATCTCTGCAGGGATCACTACATAGAGTTTATTGAGGATAAGGTTAGGAGGGCTCTTAGAAAATATAAAATGGTGGGTAAGGGCTACAGGATACTAGTAGCTTTGTCAGGCGGAAAAGATAGCTCAACGCTTCTTGGAGCTTTAGCCGCCCTTAGAAGCGAGTTCGGGTACGAGCTAGTAGCAGTCCACATCGACTTGGGAATATACGAGTACTCAGTTAAGAGTAAGATGGCCGCTGAAGAACTAGCGAAAAAGCTTGAAGTACCTTTAATAGAAGTTCCGCTATCAGAGGTCTTAGGGACTACCATACCCGAACTCGCTAATAAGGGTAGGAGGCCTCCATGCAGCGTATGCGGTATGGTTAAGAGGTACATAACTAATGCTGCAGCAGTGGAAGTGGAGGCGGATGCTGTAGCTTTAGGCCATAATGCAGACGACCTGGCAGTATACAATCTCAAATCATTTCTGTCGCAGGACCTAGAGGCTATAAGTAAGCTAGGACCTAAAACTGAAAGCGTAGAGGAAGCTGCCATAGGCAGAATAAGGCCCCTTTACCTGGTCTACGAGAAGGAATCATTCCTGTATGCCTACCTAAAGGGACTCCCGTTCCTTCATGAAGAATGCCCGTTCGTAGACCACAGGCAGATGGAGGTGAAGCTTAAAGAAGTAGTTAACAGTCTTGAGGAGGAGAGGCCTGGCATGAAGATTCAGATGATGAGTAAACTAGCCCTCAGGATAAAAGATTATCCAAAACCCCAGGGTAAAATAGGTAGGTGTAAATACTGTGGTTTAATAACTGGTGGCGATGTATGTAGTTTTTGCAGGCTCACTAAAAAAGCGTTAGGAGAGCCTATGGGCCCTAAAGTGAGGGAGTACATCAGAAGTAAAGCTCTAAAACTAGGCTTAATCCCTAGAAGACTCTAAGCCCTGTTAAGACTCGCCACTTCCACTCCTAATCCTCATTATCTTAGGTTTACCCATTATAAGCCAGTATTCCACAGTAACTCCCGGTTGGAGTCTTGCAGCTAACTTTTCATCGTCCTTCGGCTTTTCAGCTTCAAATGTATCATACGTCTCTAAGTCCATTATTTGAACCATATCGCCCATATCCGCCAAGATCTGGCCTACCCTCTTCTCTATAACCGGAACTTGTACTCTAGTGTCTACGGGAGCTATCATGGTCTTCTTTTGACCTGTAAATAGACTTATAGCCACCACGTGAGCCTTAGCGCTTCCGTGTTTACCTGTCTTAGCCCTGGAGATCTCAACGATCCTGCAAGGCTCGCCGTCAATTACTATGTAGCTACCCTTCTTAAGCTCTCCTAGTGTAGCATAGTTCACGCTCACTATTAACCACCCTCCACTAGACACTACCCGTGAGAGGGTATAAAGGCGTGGTTGACATTTAATAGAGAGTTTAGACGTAGTGTGGCTCAGGACCTACACTAGGCTTTCAATGGACTTTAAAAATCGTGTTACGTGGAGGGCTACATTGCAGGTTTAGTCAGCGATCTTAACTATTATCTCCTCGCCGTCACTTGCCTTAGGGGCTTCTGGAGGTGCCGCTGGGGGTTTTACTTCCAGTGGCTTTTTAGGCTGTGGAGGCGCTGTTTTCTCTTCTTTAGCCTTCTCAGCTAGGCCACTTGCAGCTTCAAAAGTCTTCTCCAGCTTATCTAGTATATGCTTAGCTTCCTGCTTTTCCTTGGCTAATGAGTCTTTTAGCTTTCTAAGGTGGTTCATACCGCTTGTATAGCTCTTATCGCTTATCTCCCCGCTGAAGTATAGCATCTGGAGGTTTGCTATGGCACTAGCCACATGTAGCATTTCATTCTCAATCTCGCTAATCCTAGCTTTAACCCTCTTCTTTGCCTCTTCCGCCCTCAGCTTAAGCTTCTTTATCTCCTCCGAGAGGTTCCTCCTCATTGACTCTACAATCTCGGAAGGTATGTCGCTCTGAGTTATAATACTCTCTAGTGCTTTCCTCCTTTTATAAGCCCTTTCAAGGGCGTCTATCACCTTGAGTGCCTCGTATTTCCACTCGGGAGTGACTATAAGTTTTCCCTCGATGAGCTTAACTCTCTCGCCAGGTATTCTCTCAACGCCTCTATCAGCGATCTTAACTTCGATAGCTTTGATCTCCCCGTCAACACTGCTTATAAAGCTCACTATCACTCCTACATTTCTATCGTAGTCGTCTATGACTGTAGACCCAGTAATGTTAAAGAACTTGTCAACCCTTAAAGCCAAGGCTTACCCCTCCTCAACGGCTGGTTAGTACCATACTTGATTTAAGGGGAGTAGCCCGTAGTACCGGGCTACCCAGCCTATCTATGCTGAATAGGGCTAAGGGTATGATGGTGCTTAGCCAATGGGGCTAGAGGGATGGGCTAAGAGGTGGAGCGGGCCGGATAACAGTGAGACCATAGGCCAAAAGATAAGGAATTTCATAAACCCTCCGCCGCCAGTTAGAAATCAGATTATACAGGCTATATATAGGATTCAGGGTCAAATAAGTAAGCTGGATTACAGCCTGAGTAAGCTTCAGAGTTACGATAGGATGCTCTTTGAAAGAACAGTAAATGCACTAGTGGAGGGTGATAAGGCTAAGGCTACTATGTATGCAAACGAGGTAGCTGAAGTCAGGAAGATGGCCAAGATAATAATAACTGTAAAGTATGCATTAGAGAGGGTTAGGCTAAGGCTGGAGACGGCTTTGATATTTGGAGATGTAAATGCTAATCTGGCTCCAGCCGTAGTTGCACTAAAGCAAGTGGCGGGCTACCTTAAGGGCATGATGCCTGACGTCTTCACGGAGCTAATGGAGATAGATGAAGCCCTGCAAGCTGCTATGATGCAGATGACTGCTCAGGTACCGGTGGCTCTGGATAGCACATACGTAACTGAGGAGGCACAGAAGATACTAAAGGATGCAAGCATAGTAGCAGAGCAAAGGCTAAAGGAGCACTTCCCCGAGCTGCCAACACTGGAGAAGGAGCACGAGGTTGCAAGAACTGCTCACGTCAACCCTCAACAGGAAAAGTAGCTCTCGGCCTTGTTTCCCTTCTCACAATATGCTTTTTATCAATAAATTTCTTCTTAAATTGCATCTTAACGCTTTCACTATCGCCTCAACCCTACTTAATATTCCCAGTCCTCATTAAAATTTAAACGCTGTTAAACACTGGTTTCTATTAGAAAGCGGGCTTAGTATATAATAAATATGGATGGGTGGGGGGCGTTGAGAGATAAGACTAAGTATACAGGCCGCATGATAGACTATTTAAAAGCAGTATTTGTATGTGGAGGGCTTCCTCATAGTAACCGTTATGCCAGGTTTAGCGATATAGCTAAGACTCTGGGGATAACAGTCTCTACAGTAAGCATAATGTGTAGGAGGCTTGAAGGTAAAGGTCTTCTTAAAGTTGAGGATAATGTTGGCGTAAAGCTTACGGAGAGAGGGTTTAAGCTGCTCGCAGAACATCTATGGAAGGCCGCTATACTAGAAGTAATGTTGTATAAAATGGGGCTGAGGATTGATATATGTAAAAAGCTAGCGGGTAAGCTAGCCGAGAACCTAGACATGGAGAGCGCTGAAGAGATATATAATGCGCTAGGGAGACCTAAGGTATGCCCCCACAATAGACCCATAATACACCCACGCGACCTTAAGCCGGAAAGGGCTTTAGAGATAGCCCTCTGCTGTGGAATATCATTCCAGGAGGCTAAGGTTGCCGGGAAAGGCTAGAGTTAGAGGTGAAGGGGAAGAGAAGGCGTTAAGGGGCTCTTCCATCATTTATAATAAGTGGGTTAAGCCCTTAACCCCCCTCAAGGCGGGCGATTTAGTAGAGCTGGAATCCTCCAAAGGCGAAATAATAGCATGTGGGGTATGGGAGGAGGGTACCCCTGTTGCTGTGAGAGTGTTTTACCAGGGCGAGTGCTTTCACTCCTCGGCTATAGAGGCGTTAGAGGACCTGTTAGGAGAAGCCTTAAAAGCTAGAGAAGCCTCTGGGATATTGCGCTCCTTTGATAGTTTTAGACTAGTAAATAGTGATGGCGATATGATTTCAGGCCTTATAGTTGATGTGTATTCTGATGTAGCAGTGATCCAGTCTAGCAGTCCTGCTATAGACCGTCATTTGGGGGTTGTAGTGGGTTTTCTTTCGAGGGAGCTAGGTGTTAAGCACGTATACGAGAAGAGTACTCAGAGGAGTCGTCTTGACATAGGATTGGAGCCTAGGAGGAGGTGGCTTAGGGGAGGTAAGAGTGAAGTTGTGATAACAGAGGGTTCCGCTAGGTTCTACGTTAACGTGGTTGAAGGGCAGAAGACGGGTTTCTTCCTTGACCAGAGGCCTAACAGGCTAGAATTATCAAGATACGTGAATGGCGGTGAGAGAGTTTTAGACGTATTCTCTTATACCGGAGCCTTTGGCATTCATGCAGCATTAGCTGGTGCCCGACAAGTAGTCTTTATTGAGGAAGACCCTAAGGCTGCTGCAGTGCTAGTAAGAAATCTTAGATTGAATGGGTTAAACAATTATAGGGTTATAAATAAGAGTGTTTGGGAAATTGAAGGTGATGTGGAAGAGAATGCATTCGACGTGGTAATAGTAGATCCTCCAGCATTCATACAAAGCGGCGACAGCGAGTCTATTAGGAAAGGGTTAAGAGCATACCGCAGGTCCTATCTGTGGTCGCTGAATAGGGCGTCACCCAACTCTATAGTCTACCTGAGCAGTTGTAGTTACTTCATGAAGAGAGATATGTTCCTAAAACTGGTAAACGAGGTGATTACAGCCAAAAGGTGGAGATATAGATTATTTGGGTCTCTTAGGGGAGCAGGCCCTGATCATACTCTGAGAGGCGAGGAACACCTCGATTACCTTAAAGGAGCGTTTCTAAAGTTAGATAAGGATGGATTTAAGCGTTAAAGAGGGTATACTATTAAGGGGAGCTGCGAGGTCTTTAGCAGCTTATCGAGAGTACTTCCTAGGATTATCTCGCCGAGGGTTTTAGTAACAGTTCTACCGACTAGAATAGACGTAACTTCTAGATGCGAGGCAAGCTGCAGCAGGACCTTAGGCGGGTGACCGCTAACGACTATGAACTCCGAGTCAACGCTGAGGGTTGAAGTTAGCTTATCCGCTAGTCTAAACGCATTTTTAACCTGTGGCGGAGGGGACTCTCCATGCTCTATTACATGCGTATATACAACTTTACCCCCAACCTTTGAGGCGAGGCGAACAGAGTACTCGATCATCTCTTTAGACACGTTCACGTCAACACCGACTAGTATTTTAGAGAAGGGCTCTCTACCTCCTAGGATGGAGGCTTCATCTCTTTTCTTGTCGTGAAACACCTTAAACCTAACTACAGGGACTCTAGAGAGCTTTACTACCGCGTTGATAGTAGACCCTAAAGGTATAACCCTAGCTAAACCCATACCTTTACTAGCGATGAATATTTCTGTAGCATTGATAGAGGCGGCTACTTCAGGTATAATTCCTCCGGGATCCGCCACAGGCATCTCAGGATAAACTTCGACCCTAAATCCGGCCTCCTCGAGTAGATTCTTAAACTCCTCTATCTTTGCTTTAGCTCTATCTTCAAGCCATCTTATTAAACCCGTAACATCATAGCCTCCCCCTGCATGCAGTACTATAGATTCCTCTATGGCATGAAAAAGAACTATATCGAACTTAGGCTTTTTTATAGTAGCTACATACCTTATTAGGGCATCAGACGACTTACTCAAGTCGACAGGTATAAGAACTTTACTTAGCGGCTCTGAGCCGCCCAATAAGCGTCACCCTTACGCCTGGTAGTATAGTTAAAAAGTTATGTGTATTCCCAAGACCTCTATCACTATGAAATAGGCTAGTAAAAGTAATACGCCAAAAGGTATACCCACCCTAGCCCACTCGCCGCTGCTTATCTTCAGTCTGCTAGCAGATACTATGTTAGGTATATTTCCAGGTATTAACATGCCGCCACTTATCAATAGTGACATTAAGGCGCTTCTTATCTGCTCTTCTGTTAGGAAAGGACTAATCTCTGCCGCTGTCAGGGTTGCATTATCGAGAACTGCCGATACAGTGTTGATCCAGTATAAACCCCAACTGGGTAGCTTCGAAAAGTACCACTTAACCATAGGCTCGAAAGACGCTCCCAATAGTTCAAGGGCGGCTACGAAAAGAAATACTTTGAAACCTCTTTCTAGCACTCCTCTTAGCGTCTCCTCATAGGTGAGATCGATCTCAATGCTCTTTCCTCGCCCTACAGCTTTCCTAGCCGCTAAGGCTGCAGCTAGAGAAGAAATTATAACGCCTGGTATAACATAGGCTCCCAAAAGCCTTAAAAGGTAATCAAAGGGAGCGTTTAGCTTTGATACTGCTATTGTTGAGAGGGGTTCTCCTATAGGCGTTAATGCAGCTCCTAACCCTAATGAGAAGCATGCGTACACTGCAAGTTTAACCTTAGTCTCTTTATCAACTTTAATTGCTGCTAGGACCTCGGAGAGTATTACGGAGGCTACTATGACTGAGATAATGCTCGAAGTTAGCCCCAATGTTAGTGACAAGCTGAAGGCAAATATCGGGATCCCTAAGACTGCTATGGCCTTACCTATAACAGTATATATGTGTCTATGGAAGTAGTAAAAGAGGAGTCCAAAGAATATTACCGCTTGCACTATCCCAATCGGTATGCCTGCTACATGTGCTATGGCTAGTGGTGTTGTGAATGCAGTCTTGAATAGTGAAATCAGCTCTTCGAAGCCAGGGATTATACCATAGTAGAAATTTAGTCCTACAGCAAGGAGCCCCATTACGAAAAAGAATACTTCAAGGTTTTCCTCAACTATTCTGACTTTGAAAGGAAGAGTTAATACCAAAAGTAAGATTAATGTGAGGCCTAAAGTAACGCCCATTATAGGCTCTTCAGGGATAACTACTACCTTCTCCACAGCCATTCCATGCACCCTGAATCCTTTCAAAGCAGAGTTTTTTGAGGGGGATATGCTAAGTTCTAGCCTTTAGCCTTCTTCTCTTTTAGCTTCTGTATAAGTATTGGCACGAACTGGTAGAGGTCGGCTACTACACCGTAATCTGCCTGTTTAAAGATAGGAGCGCTTTTATCCTTGTTAATAGCTACTATTATCTTAGCATTTTGCACCCCAGACATATGCTGGGGGCTACCACTGATCCCTATAGCTATATAGAGTTTCGGTGCGACGCGTTTACCACTGATCCCTATCCATCTATCCTCGCTGAGCCATTTCAGATCTGCAGCTATAGGCCTAGTACAACCCACCTGGCCTCCAAGGAGTTCTGCGAGTTCAAATGCAAGATGCAGGTCCTCCTTAGCCTTAAACCCCCTACCCACCCCTACGATTATATCTGCCTCCTCAAGGTTGACGTCACCCATAGCCTTGGGCTTTACGTCTAACACTTTTTCAGGTCCTTCAGTGGGAGCTAGTTCTATTACCTCGCCTTCCTCCCCAGGCTCTAAAGGCTCAGTAAATCTTGGTATAAATAATACTATGGCAGGTAGCGGAACTTCAACTTTCATTTTAGCTCTTTCGCTTAGGAAACCTCTTTCCACGAGGACCTTCTCTCCATCTAGAATTCTTATCGTGTATGCATCTGTGATCATAGGCAAGTCTAGACTACCTGCGAGCCGTGAAAGAGCATCTCGCAGGTTGCGATATCCCTCTGCTATTAAAAGCTGATATCCTCCCCTCTCAACAAGGTTTTCAAGGGCCTTGTAGATAGCATAGGGGCTCTTAGAAGCTAGTCTATAGACCCGCTTAGAGTACCGAGCAACCTCATTTACCTGCTCCGCCGCTCGGCTTACTGCGAGTATGTCCGCCTCACCGTTAAATTCTTTAACAGCTTTCGCTAGTTCTCCAGCATCTTTAACTTCATATGCTATAGCTAGGACCTTCACTTCTAACACCCCCCTATAACTGCAAGACTCCCTCCTTAGCCAGCGCTTCTATAAGCTTCTCAGCTATTTCTTCTAGGGTCTCGCCTTCAATAATAACTTGCTTTCTCCTAGCCTGTATAGCCTTAATCTCGAGGAGCTTCCTTGACGGTTTACCTATATCACCTAATTCACGGAGACCAAAGGTCTTTATCGGTTTTCTAGACGCTCTTCTTATTTGAAGAAGCGTAGGCGGTCTAGGCTCGTTTATTTCTTGAGTGACGCTTACTACAGCAGGTAGAGGAGCTTCAACCACTTCTACATAGTCCTCTAGGTCTCTCTCCGCTATTACCTTGCCGTCCTCAACTTCAAGTTTTCTTGCGAAGCTTACGTAACTATAGCCTAAAAGGGCTGCAAGTCTCCCCGGTACTTGGCTAGTGACCTCATCAATAGTGGCTTCGCCGGCTAAGATCAGTTGAGGCTTAATGCCACTTCTTTCTAGCGCAGCCTTAATAGCTTTGGCAGTAAGCGTCTGATCGCCGGGAGTTAAGGCATCGTCTGCAACTACTATGGCTTCATCAGAGCCTTTTGCAAGGCTTTCTTGAACCGCTAACCTTACGTCCTTCATTCTAGCGCTTACGGGTCCCCAGGTAACTACAGAGACTGTAACCAGCTTCCATCCAAGCCTCTGTTTAAGCCTCACAGCCTCCTCTATAGCGTTCCTATCAATATCCGAAATTTTCAATGGTATTGCCGACACGTCTATAGAGCCGTCAGGCTCGGCTCTAACCATGTCAGGGTTTAAGGATGCTTTAACCAAGACAGCTATAACGCTCAAACGCTGCCCCCAAGCTACGTTACCATCGGTTGCAGAGACTATATCTATGATGCAAATACACGCAGAATCGAGGTACTAAGGTCGTATAAGTGCTTTGAATCTAGAAATCTAGAAGCCCCGGTTAATGCTAGGTTTAGTACATGAACTTAAACACTTGAACGTGCTTTAAGCCCTTGACCTCTAGTATGGAGTCCGGATGTACGTAGCCTAGTTCTATGGCCTTGGACACTATCCTGTCACCAGCTAATACTAGAACATCTGCCTCTTCTATAAGGCGTATAGCCTCCAACTCGTCTATAACTCTCTCTCCATAGAATTCACGCGAAACTATTATCTGTAGCCCTCTCTCTTCATCTCTCACAGCCTTGTCTATAACCTCCTCATCAGCTATAGCTACCATTAGTAACCCTTCAGGCGTCATCATAATTCTAGCATAATAAAGTCCCACAAGAACCACCTAAACCCGTCTTCGCAGTTTAGTATAGTCGCGTGTGAAGAGTTTAAGGTTCTATAATTAACCTCCACCTTCTCCCCTTTGAGTCATAGTAAACATCACCTTTTCTTCTTAAGAGAAGAAACACCTTAGAGTACTTACCCATCATTTTAGCAGCTTCCTCCGGGTCACTTGTCTTCACACTAGATAGTTTATCGAGGAACTCTCTATAAGCGTCTTCAGTCATAAGAGCTGCATCACCGTCTAAGTCTAAAACTATAGCTCCAAACTCCCTCGCTAATGTCACTGCTCTCTGAGGGCTTATTCCAAGTTTTTGTTTAGAGTCACTAGCAAGTATAACACCTTCCTTTTCCAGCAGATCCTTGAAAAAGCGGCCTCTACCACTACTAAATCTCTGAGGCTTCCACGCCCTCTCTATTTTTTCAAGCTTAGCTTCTATCGACTTAAGGGTCTCTAAGGCTTCACTTAAAAGATCTTCTAGCAGGCTAACTTTAGCCTCTATAACCTTAAGCCTCTCCTTAACCTCTCGTAGCTCGGAGGCCGAAGAGCTTATTGACGAGACTCCCAATCGCCGTGATCCTCGGCTTTGGCCCAAATATTCGTCAAGTTTCTTACCGCTGGTCAACGCTACGCACTAACCTCCAAAAAAGATGGCTGTCAAAGGGTTTATTATAGGGTGCTGCTATTTTATCCTCCCCAGAATAACTTAATTAGTATCTTAGCTAGGACTTCTGCGTTATGCAGTGCCTCCTCCACGTTTAGTCCTAGCTCCTTCATTGCTATGGGCGAAAGAGGGTCTTTGTAGGAGTTTCTAGCGATGCCTATTGCTTCGTAGAGAGGCATGGGACCTAAAATGGATAGTATTGCTAAACCTATTGCGAGCGATGCTATCGTAATAGGGGCCCAGTTTCCCGCCATTAACCTAGCTAATATAATCCTGCCGATGGCGATGAATAGCGTCAATGTTATACCTGTTAATATTGCACCGGCTAATGTAGGAGGCCTTCCTCCTTGGAGAAGTTCATATGCTAAAGTTACTACGAGTAACGACATCATGGTTGAAGCCAACCATAACCCTAGACTTTCAGCTCTGCTTAAGGGTCGAGTTAAATCACTACTCTCATCTTTGATGAAGCCTTCAATAGCCATAGTGGAATAGCTATTCTGGTATTTTAAAGCAGCTATTAACTCGACGAGGGACACTATAGTGCGTGAAACTATGGCTAGGAGTGATATAAAGGCTATAAAGCTTAAAGCTCGCGTAACTGATAGATAGCTGTAAAATAAAGCTACGTCGCCTCTAAGGAAGTTGAGTGGAAGACTTATAAGATAGCCGAGTACAAGTAAACACGAGACGCCTATTAATATTCCTATTATATATGCTGTTGAGGATGTTATGAGAGGTTTTAAACCTCTGACATCGAGGCCTTCCCTAGTTTTTGCTAAAAGGTAGAGTGACATTGTGAACGCAGTCATCCTAGTTAGAGAAGGGGTGGGGATAAGGGTTAGCTCTAGAAGAACGTATGCAGTTGAAAGTGCTACCAATAGTTGCGTGCTAAATCTAATAGAAAGCATTATCAATAATGCTAAGCTTGCAGATAGTGAACGAGCCGCAGCCAATGTTTCCGGGGCAACTCCGTATCCAGCATCAATGAGGGCGCTATAGAAGCTATAGACAACTACTAATGCAATCAGTATTAATAGGAGTGTTATAAGGAGCTTTACAGCTTTATTCTCGATTCTCACTACTTAACTCCCTCACTAAACTTATAATATCCCTATCCCTGCGAACCACGTAGTCTCCCCATTCCTTTGTCGAAACAACAAGAACTTTAGGTTCCACTCTCTCAGGAAGGAACTTTCCATCTAAAGTTGTAACGATAATCGTAAACCCCTCAGCTTCGGAGACAGCTTCAAGTGCTCGTGCGGGTGCCTCCTTTTCTCCAGGCAATGAAGCCTCGGCTAGAACTTCACCTGCAGAAACTAGATCTCTCACCTTTACAATGCCTTTTTCTCCGGTAACTATTAAAGAAGCTGAGATCCCCGATGCAATAGCTGCGGCGAAAAGATTATATGCGGTTCTAGCGGCGAGTTCATACTCTGTTTCTTCACTCTTCCAGGGTATCCAGTCTTCCTTTTTCGAAGCCACAATAATGCTGACTGTGGATCCCCTCCCTTCACTTGCAGTCTCTTTTACTACGAGAGATCCTCTTCTAGAGGATATCTTCCATTCTATGAAGCGAGGATCATCGCCGGGTTGATAATCTCTAAAACTATAGTAGTCTATCCCTTCGCCTCGAGATAAAACGCCCTTTCCAGCAGCCGCAGCAAGCCCTCCAAGAACTCGAGACTTTAGAGGCTCGACAACTAGTAACCTAGGTGTAAATGTAAAGCAGTCGTCTTTGGAAACTTTAAGTTTTACATCGTGCCTTGAAAATCCTAGGGGGTCATAGATTTTTGCTGAGACCCCGCCAAAACACCACCTTCCAAGTCTCCCTTTGACTCTATATGATATCGACGCTGTGCCTCTAGGAGGAACCTCTACATCTCTGCTCACTATTTCAGCCTCTAGCAAGGGGGGAGGGGAGTCTTTTACTTCCCTAAGATAATATGGAATTCTACTCATGTTAACTATGTTTAGCTCTATAGTGCTATAGATCCCTTCAACTTTAGCTCCAAGAATCCTCCTCTCTACAGTAAGTGATTCCCCTGCAGAGAGGGTTGAGAGGATAGTGTAAATTCTGCCTCCTAGTGAGAGGCCGGCAGTTACGGCTAGGGGGACTAGATAAGCGGGGTTCCCTGTAAACATGTAGCCTACAGACATTGCCGCAGCCGAGAATAACAGCCAGTGGCTAGACCCTGATGCCAGGTTTCTACACCCCCGGCATTGGAGGTTTAACAGTTTTAAGCACTCTCTCTAAAATGTCTAACGTCGTTAGGCCGGAAGCGAGGGCCTTCTTCTTCAATATTATCCTGTGGGCTAGGACCTTAGGTGCCATGTACTTGACATCATCGGGGATTACGTAGTTCCTGCCTTCTATTAAGGCGAGCGCTCGAGAAGCCTTAAGAAGATGTACTCCAGCTCTAGGCGATGCACCCAGACTCACATCATCGTCTCTTCTCGTAGCCCTAATAATATCAACTATATATCCAATAATATTCTTCTCTACGTGTATCTTTAAGGCGATTTTCTGCAACATTAGTAAATCTTCGGCAGAAGCTACAGGGTTCACGGGCAATTCTTCTATGAAATCGCTTCGCTCGAGTACTGATATCTCCTCGTCTCTATCAGGATAGTCTAGCCTTATAGACGTCATAAACCTGTCTAGCTGGGCCTCTGGTAAGGGATACACGCCTTCAAGTTCTACAGGGTTCATAGTGGCTAGCACTATAAAAGGTTTAGGTAGCTTAAAAGTTTCTCCCCATATAGTCACTTGGCCTTCTTGCATAGCCTCTAGAAACGCTGACTGGGTCCTAGGATTAGCTCTATTGATCTCGTCGGCTAATACAATATTGGCGAATATAGGGCCTTTCCTAAATACAAATTTATCGCCTACGTACACGTGTGTTCCCAGGACGTCGCTGGGAAGCACGTCCGGGGTGAACTGTATTCTAGAGAAGCTAAGTCTAAAGGCTGCCGCTATAGACTTAGCTATCGTGGTCTTGGCTACGCCGGGAACTCCCTCTATTATTACGTGTCCGCCCGCGATCATGGATGCTAATATAACCTTTACTTCTTCTTCCTTTCCAACTATGACCTTTGAAACCTCCCTTAAAACGGAGCGGATTATCTGGCTCGCTTTAGACGCTTCCCCAGCCGTAATACCCAAACTCTAACCCTAAATTTACCACTAGCCCCGGTACCCTTCACCCTTTCCCCTGAATAAGGAAGCGGCATCAAGGCCCAGGCTATGAAAGCCAGGCTTGCAGCGAATGCTGCTGCTAGAGGACCGCTAGAGGCAATAGTCTTCATTACAGTATCTTCCGCAGAGCTATAG
The DNA here is from genome assembly GCA_015523465.1 of Aeropyrum sp. Lineage (GTDB taxonomy): Archaea > Thermoproteota > Thermoprotei_A > Sulfolobales > Acidilobaceae > Aeropyrum. The sequence goes on along the minus strand of WAKF01000037.1, from coordinate 14,032 downwards.
AGAGAGGCTATGTAAGTTAGCACGACGGAAGGTAAGATCTTGAATGCTATACTTGCAAGCGCCTCCTCACCCACATAGTGTTCCTGCACGAAGATGATGGCAGCGTCTTTGCCTCCAGCAGCTAGCTCTGTAAGCCCTAAGGCGGCTTCTAGGGCTTCAGGACTCTCGGATAACGTCATGTTTATGAACATTGTAGTATCGCCTACTACAACAACTCTACCTCGGCTAGACTCACAGTAACCTGCAATAGGGTACCAGAGGCCTCTAGGAGGCTCTGTCGAGGGCCAAGCATAGCCGACCATCCAAGCTTCAACTTCGGGGGAAGGTGGATTGCTAAGTGGTGTTGGGTTTTCAGGGGCTACTATGGCAAAGCCTGGCGACGCTAGGCTAGTAAAGTATACTGGTGCCGTGTAACCTGTAAGTAGTGTATAAGTCCCCGAAGGGAGCATTAACTTGATGATAGTTCTTGGCGCTAAGTAAGTCTTACCAATACTCAGGACCTTTTCGCCGCAGACCACGTTTTGAGATTCTTCTAACATCGTGTTGAAGGCTTGGGAAGGCGCTTCATCGGCTAAGAGAAAGCCTATCCATGAAAGATTGCCGCTAGAAGCTTTAATTGCTTTCACGGTTTCTCTAATAGTCTTTACAGAGAGGTATTCAGAGCCGAGGATTACTATCACAGCCTTATCGTATTTTGAAAGGGCCAGGCTTAAGTCTAAAGGTGAAGGAACTATGACTACGTTAAATCCTCTTTCTTCGAGTTTAGATGCGAAAATAGACGAGCCGAGGTCACCAGTATTAAGGGGACTCGGACTATCCTCGCTCATAGCTATAGAAAGTACTATCGTCCTAGGTCTTGCATCCATGCTGGCTAAAATCGCTATGACTATGAAGGCAATTATTAGAAGCCTTTTATCTATCACTCTTTTAGCACCTCTAGACTTGAGAAACATGCTGAAGCCTCTAAAGGATCCGGTTCCCTATCCGAGTAAGCATAGACTTCGTATAGGGTTACGACATAGTTCATAGCTTCGTATCCTCTCTCATCTAAGATTTCCTTAATCCTCTCGAGATGCTCCCTAGGAGTCTCCCAGGGCATCCTGCCTAAACCCTTCTTCTCGAGCATTCCTAACGCTTCAGAGTAGCACTCGGCTATCGGGTGTTTAGGAGGACCACTCCTTAACCCGATACTGTAAAGGGCCTTATAGAGCATGTCCCTGCGTACATAGGCTATCATTGCAGCTAAGGTCAATACCATGAAGGCGAGAGGAGCCTTAAAGCTAGCATTAACTTCGCCGCGTGGAGTAACTGGAGTATACAAGCCCACTTTTACGCTCCCACCTTCAAGACCCATAACATCTTCGCCTAAGACGCTAGCTAGTCCTGCAAGGAGGCGGTAATCAATGACTATATCCGCTACAGCTTCTCCAAGGGCTAGAGGAGCTGCAAGGGGCGGCGGAGCCCCTCCATCTTTAGAGTCCCCGGCGCTAGCTCTCCCGGGAATTATAGTGCCCAGAATCTTCTCTATCTGCCCTCTAATATCGACTCTCGGCACAGCCGCGACACTAGCTCCAGCCTTAATGGACTGGCTTGATACGATTTCCTGTAAACTCCTATCTTCAGCTCCTATCGAGCCTCTTAAGACGTCATTGCCAGCTTCAGGCTCTTCTTGGGGTAGTATCTCGTCAAACTTAATCCTCTCTTCAGCTATCCTAGACCCCGCTCTAACATCTCTATACTCCCAGTTTTCGCCCTTCTTAACGTAGAATTTGACCTCGTCGTCTATGGGAAGTAGCGTCACAAATCCTTCGATCGAAGGGTTAGCTAGGGCTAGGGTTAACGCTATAGAACCAAGCCTGCCTTGAACTCGAATCGATTCGCATTCAATTTTAACTTGCTTAGTAAATACGGGGTTCCCCGATACCGTGTAGACTAGAGCCTTGAGCAAGTAACCTTGGTACTCTCTCCTAATTTCTGAGAGATCGCCGCCTTGGGCAACCGCTGATAGCATATCGGCTACCCTTAGAGAGGTATAGGCAGCGTCGCGTGATACTCCGGAGAACTGCGTGAAGACTGCGCTTGCTATAAGGGATCTAGCAGTATCATAAAGGAGGCATTGGTATTCGGGATACGGTATTTTAATGCCAGGGAGATTCTGGATTAGGCCTTCACTATCAATAGGGTGTCTAGGTATAGGTTGGGCTGCATTAGCAGGGATAGAAGCTAAAGGTAGTATTAATAAGAGAGTAGCGACGACTATCCTAGTTAAGTGAGATTTTGAAGGCAAAGCTTACACCCATAGGTAGGCCGGCCTTAGGTTAATACAACCTCCTAAACCTACTTTACTTTAGTTACATAACACGTTTAGACCCCTCAGCTACACTATAATGAAGTATTATTGTTGTATAAAATTATTAATAGTTATAGATTTAAGTGTAGAAGACACTATCTTAAATGTATAGTATGAGGTAATCTTGGGGTATATGAGGGAGAGTAACTTAATGTAGATAGGAATTCTAATTTTAGCTCCAGCCGCTTTGGGGTGACCTCCACCTCCTAACGCCTTCGCTAAAGCTTGGACGTTAAAATTTTTACTTCGAAGGCTTAAGCCTCCATCGCTTCGTACAATAGCTGCTATATCAGCATTAAAGCGCGAAAGAAGGAGTGCTCCTATCATGCTACTGCTTGGAGGTCCTGAGAAGTTCTTGTAAGTTACTGCGATTATGGCTCCGTTCGAGTTGGAAGTATATGCGTTATTCAAAACTCTAGAAAAGCCTTTGAGTTCAAGGTTAACATACTCCTCGAGTTTAGCCTCCATTTCCTCGTCCCAGAGCACTCCTTTCGCCATCTTATAAGCTAGCTTCCTCTTCCATTCCTCACCTTCCCTTCGTTCTCCTACAACCCTGAAGAGCTTAGGTGAAAGGGGATGGTCCCACTTCCATAGGTCTGCCGAGCACACTACGGATTCTAGCTCTATTAATAGCTTGTCTGATTCGAAAGCCTCAAGACCTTTTAAATATCTAGCTACTACTCCGGTGGCACATGTAGATCTATCTATAACAACTTTAACGCCAAGCTTTTCTAAAGAATTAATCTCTTCAGGCGACCATACATGATGATCGTACCATTCTATAATTGAGCCACGTCTAGCCAGGTCCTTAATGATGCCCAGTGCTTTCTCGAAGGCATTTTTATTAACGCCTAAATCAGCTATAATTAGCAAGTCGCCTCTATCAACGGAGTCCTTGATATCTGAGAGAACGTCACCTATGTTATAGGGTTCGGCAAAGAGGATTGTGGAGTCACTTTCGCTTCTACTAAGTAGTCTAAGTGTTGCTGCAGCAGAACCTATACCGTCTAGATCAGTATGTGTTACTATGAAAAGGTGGTTGAATTCCATTTTCTGCTCCTCCATGATACTCCATCCTCTTAATGCATCACTTACTCCGTTAAAGCCTTTTCTATGGCAGGCTTTACCTTCTTAAACGTGGCGTCGAGCGATTCAGGTAGGACCTTAACGCCCCCCACAGTCAACATAAAATTAGAATCGCCTCTCCACCTAGGTACGATATGTACATGCACGTGACCAGCAACTCCAGCCCCTGCCGCCTCGCCTATATTCACCCCTACGTTGAATCCATGAGGCCTATATACCTCTCTTAAAGCCTTAAGAGAAGCCTTAACTAGCTCGGAAAGTTCGAGAAGCTCCTCTGTATTGAGGTCTTCAAGTGAGGGGACGTGCCTGTAGGGGACTATCATTAAGTGGCCTGTATTGTACGGGTACTTGTTAAGTATGATATAAGCATTTCTACCTCGATAGACTATCAGTGCCTCTTCATCGCTCATCGACGGGGCAATGCAAAATATACACCCTCTCGCAGTTTCGGAGGCGCTTTGAATATACTTCATCCTCCAGGGAGCCCAGAGAATCCTATACCAGGGCTCGGGCCACCCCTCCATTACCATCCCCTCATCTCTACACCCTAAAGAAGGCCGTCAAGACTAGGTATATTGCATAGCCTAAAGCTATGCCTGCGCCCAATGGTATGCCGGGGGACGCTTCAACGTAGCCTCCCTTGGAAGCAGCTACTTCGGGGGCGCTCTGTTCTATAGTACAAGAACCCCCGCTAGACGCCTTAGGAAGCCACCACCTATAGAAGCTACTGTAAACTAGCTCCCTGGAAGAGACCTTCACGCTACCTCTAAGAAGGCATGGGATCCCGCAGGCCGATAAAAGCTTGAAAATATAGTAGACTAGCGCTACTACACCTCCCAGTCCTGCAGCAGCTATGGAAGGTGGTATCGGCAGGTAAGGTGTTACTGGTAACGGGGATGAGACCGCTATGAACGCTAGGGCCCAGACGTCAGAGCCTCCGAGAAGGCAAAGTCTATAAAGTAGAAATGCGCCGAGGGCTGGGGCTAGAGAGATTGCTATTAGGGTCATGTAGACTTTAGGAGGAATGCCCATGTTAATGGCGTCTGCTAGCGAGAGTAGAAACCCGGCTTTACCGGCCAAGTACCAGTATAGGGGGTCAACTTCCCTGTAGACCACGTCAAATAAGCCTGCAAGCACTAGTATGATTAGCGTATAGTAATGCTCCGCCCTGAGAGGCCCCGGGAGGGGCTCAATCTCCATTGCCGCCCGAAAGGTGTCTTTCTTGCTACGAGCAGTATTAGCGTTAGGTTGCATTAAGCTCTCTTCGATTGCTATCAGGGGTCTTGAAGCTCTCTGGAAAAGTTACTCGGGGTCTCTAATGCCCCATTCGGTTATAACGAATACAGTTTCCCCTTCGGGTAGGTGAGGCGCGTCAACTATTCTAGCGATCCTCTTATTGCCTCTGCTCTTCTTAAGTTGTACTCTAACCCCGGGAGCGTGACCTAGTACATGGCCGCCGACAGCTTGTGTGGGGTCTCCGTAGAATACGTCGGGTCTAGCCATAACCTGATTGGTGATTACAACTGCTATATTGAATATGTCGGCAAGCCTCATAAGCTGGTGTAAGTGCCTATTTAGTAGTTGCTGCCTCATCGCTAGGTTTTCACGCCCTGGAAACTCTGCTCTGAAATGCCCGGTAACGCTGTCTACAACTACAAGCTTTATATTCTCTTTCTTAACCATGTCGAAGAGCTTATCAACAATGGCTATCTGATGGTGGCTGTTGATAGCTCTGATCCAATAGATGTTTCTCATAGCCTCATCAGGGTCTAGACCGACTCCACGTGCCATCTGCTCGATCCTCTCCCACCTAAAGGTGCCTTCAGTATCAATATAGACGGCCTTGCCCTCTAGGCCACCCTTATCTTCAGGCAGTTGCACGTTAACAGCAAGCTGGTGGCATATTTGGGTCTTTCCGCTTCCAAACTCGCCGAAGAGTTCCGTTATGGTTTTTGTCTCTATGCCTCCGCCTAGTAGTTCGTCGAGGTTTCTGCTTCCCGTTGTTATTTTCCTTCTGTTTATGCTTTCTAGTTTTAAGTCGTATGCTGTCTTGAAGTCTATGTTGAGGGCTTCCCGTGCGGCCTCTATTATCTTCTGGGCCGTTACTATGGGTATGCCCGTGACTTGGCTTAGTTCTTGAGGGGTGGCTACTGCTATTGCTTCGACCGTTGTGTAGCCTGCTTCTATTAGCTTCTGGGCTGTGGAAGGTCCTACGCCCGGAAGGTCTGTTATGTCAGATATCACTTTCCTCTCCGCTCCCTCCGTCAATTCTTTCAATCCCCTCCCATGATGAATCCTAGTTCGGGGCCTATTAACCTCCTCGGGACCCCAGTTACCTTGACCCACGCTGGGCCCCGAAACTTCATTCTAGCTTTGCGAAAGTTTTTGGAGGGCCCTGCCTGCTAGGGTTGGCACCAGGGATGCAAGGGTTATTGCTGAGGCTATTAGTAACGCCGTCTCCAGGTTCATCCTATAATATCCTTCTACCCTGAATACCCCTGAGTACTCGATTCTATCGCTCCCTGGTATAGCTATTACAGCGAGGCCCTGGCCGGCCTCGACTTCCTCTCTGACTAGGAATGAGTTTTTCCCGGCTTTTCCAGCCTCCATCACGTTGCCTGAGAGCCTGGGTAATACTGCTAGGAGTGCCGGGTCGGCTTTGAGAAGGGCATCGCCATAGCCTAGCCCAGACCTGACGTCGTAGAAGAACCGCTGGCTCTCGACTTGGACTCCTAGGGCTGTAACCTGGTTTATAGCTGTTAGTGGGCTACCAGCTATCTCCAAGTAGTATACGCTTCTAGCGCCTTCAACACTAATTTCCACTTCTCCGCTAGAGGAAACAGAGAGTACTGCGATAAGGGCTGCATTGCCTTCGCTAACCCCTATGGCCCCGCTAAAGGAAGATTCGGTCTTAGCCCCGAAGAATTGGCCTAGCAACGCCGCTACTATGACGCCAGCGGCTATCGCTATAGCTATCCTAGAATAAAGGGGCAAGTGCACAGGGGGCTTCAAGGCTCGAACCTCACTGTGAAGTATACTATGAAAGCCGAGGCTGTTAACCCTGCTGCTAGCGGGACGAAGGCTAGATTCCATAGATCTAAGTTGTACGCTCCCGAGTACATGTTATAGAGGGCTATATGCAGTATCATGCTATTGGCAATTTTAGTGAGCTCCTCGAGACCCCGGGAAGCGCCTATATGGGCTAGCAGTACCGCCGCCACGTTGTAGACGAAGTAGAAGGCTACACTTATGACGCCACTAGCACCGGGGGTTTTCGCCTTAAGCGATATCAAGGCGAAGACGGAGCCGTAGAAGAAGGCTTGGATAAGGTATGAGGAATACATGGCAACAACTTCCAGGGGATGGTCTATAACGTTTCTCCAGAGTATTATTACGGCTACCAGCGTAGGGGCGCCTAATAGAAGTATGCTAGGTACTAGCACCCTGCTGATCAAAAGAACCACTGCAATGCCTTCCCTGGGAATTGGGTAGGATAGATAGACGTTCATTATACCGCTTTCAATAAGGGATGTAATACCTGCAGCCCCTCTAAGAGCTAGGTAAATGGTTATAGCTATCATTGTTATCTCGAGAACACTAAACACGATCACATAGCCCTGAGTGAGGGGCTGGATTACTGCTAGAGACCCTCCGAGGGCTGCCAGCAGCACTATCATTATGTCGAAGCCCGGCGGTTTAAGAGTATCTGCTAGGTCTAGTGCGGTAAGAGTTACTAGCCTCCCCATAATCTGCCTCACTCAGATATCACCTCCTCTATGCTAGGTTCGGCTGTGTCAAAGGATAGTACTAAGGCACCCCTCTTCTCAGCTTCTAGAAGAGCTTCAATAAGCTCTCTCCTATCACTCTTAAGCCTTGTATAGACCGAAGCCCCTGCAATTACCGTTTCAAACCCCCTTTCTTCGAGAGTCTTTGCCACTACTTCGGGGTTTGCAGCCCTAATTCTAACTTTAACATTAGAGGCTAGGACCTGCGATACAGGCCCATCCCTTACAACAACCCCTCTTCTGAGGGCTATTATCCTGGTAGCCACCTTCATGACCTCGTAGATTACATGGCTCGATATAAGGAGTGTAACGCCTCTCTCCCTGTTCAACCTAGCTAGCATCTCAAGGATCTTAGAGCGTTCTATAGGGTCAAGGTTACTAGTAGGCTCGTCAGCTATAATGAATTCGGGTTGCCCTACAAGCGCGTGAGCGATAGCAGCCCTCTGTTTTAACCCAGCGCTTAACTGGGGGAATGTCTTGTGTTCGTGCCCTCTCAAGCCCGCTAGATCAATGGCCTCGTCTACATAGTCCCTTGGAACTCCATATACCCTCGCAGTGTTCTCTAGTAGCCTCCTCACGCTCAGCCCTCCAGGTAGCGTAGGTCTTTCAAAAACCACTCCAACTCCTTCCCTAGCCCTAGGATCCCTGAAAGGGTCTCGCCCATTGAGACTTACACTGCCCTTATCCCTGCCGAGAATGCCTAGTGCTATCTTAATTAGTGTGCTCTTTCCGCTACCATTAGCACCTACAAGCCCTACAACTTCGCCCTTCTCAACCCTAACCGTAACACCTTTAAGAGCCTTTACTCCCCCAGGATAAGTCTTATGCACATCTTCTAGGGTGAGTACGTAGCCTTCAGACACACTCAACCCCCTTTTCACATGCCCTTCTCACAGGTGATAGCGCTGGCTATGGAGGATACTAGAGCGTCCTCCCTTTCCAATCCAGCCCCTATCACCTCCCCGGGCTTATATACTCTAGGATCATCAAAGCCGCACCCCTTTCTCCCAGCAATAGCCAAGACAACCCTGCTTCTGCTCCTACCCAAAGCCCCTGGGGCCTCCCCCAGAAAAGGATATATTCCAGCTATCCCTACTCCATTCTTCCTCATTAAGTCTACTAACCCCATCACGGCTTTGGCAGCCTCTTCATTGTAAACACCTACAAGCAATATAACTGGTGCTCCCTTGCGAAGTGTTTTTAAAAGTTTCTCGAAGCTAGGCTTTATGGCATTTAAGTATCTTTTATGAGTGGTAAGCCCGTCAACATAGCTTCCATTATCAGGCTCGTGATTTAAGCCTGCTATTTTCAGAGCATATCTATGTAGTAGGAGTGTCTCTGAATAGCGGAACCCTCTAGGATATGGAGGGTCTGCTATGGAGACGTCTGCTCTCACGTTAACCCTAGCTAGGTCCTTCATAAGGAATAACGCCTTTCCCGGAGGCTCCTTAAAGCAGGTTCTGCAAATTCTAGAGTACCTTTTCACGTAGCCCATAAGGCCTCCTCTCCCGAGAGGCTTGAGGTACGGCTTCATAGTGCCTGCTAAAGGATTTAGCTCTACCGGGTTGGGTGGCATCCAATAGCTCTTTACTACCAGTCCCGGGTTAACCCTGCCGGCGGGCTGGTAGTAGAACGCTAATAGACTGGAAGACCTCATGGCACCAGCGACTATTAGAGAAGCCTCAACTCTACATTTAATGCCGGACCACTTAATGAAAGCATGGAGAGAGGCTTTCTGCCTCTCGGTTAAAAGGTCTCCTACTCGTTTAATCCCCATCTTTAGTAGCTTCCTAGTCTCCCTACCCTCCGGTATTGATACGTCTCCAAGGTTAAGAGAGCCTACTAGTTTTTTAGCCCTATCCAGAGACTCCTCGAGAAAGAACCTTATGTCCTTGGACTCACTGGTATCGTTAAGGAGGCTTACCCACCTTCTATTCTTCCCGTCTAAACTATAGAGTTCGACGGCGTAAGCCACTATGCCTGGAGCAACCTCGGGGAGCGACTTTCCACTTAGCTTTAACGAGGGGTTTAACGGGGATACTGCTAAGTCGTCCACACTAACCTCGTGTATACTGCCATCATCGTCTATAACGCCGAGGACCTTCCTACCATTAACCTTCTTAGTATAGAGCCAGATAGGGGCTCTGCAAGGCGGGCATCTAGAGGCTAGCACGTGGACTATGCAGATAGAGGGTGTTATGCACCAGAGACTCGAAGTTTCAGCCCAAGCCTTCATCAAAGCTCTTTCCAAGCACATGATCTTCTCGTTGCACTTACACGATGCTATGCTCCATGTAGCCGTTGACGTATAGTATGCTGCGGGTTCTATATCGACTCCGACGGCATTATAGCCTAAACGCGCAGCCTCTATAGACGCTACCCCTGAGCCTGAATAAGCGTCAAGCAAAGTAAGCCCTCTAGCGCTCTCGATAACCTTAAGTGGCACTCTCCCCTCAGCAGCCTCTATAGCTAGGGCATCATCACCTTCGCGGAGCACTACAGCCGCTAAGAGACCCCTAATTATAGATGCAAATCTTCGACCCCACCACTTAAAGACGTTATAGATACCCTCCCTCCTTCCTTTCTCCCTTTCAACCCCGATACGTGAAATAGAGTGTACTGTATTCTTTCGCATAGATTCTAGTAAGCTGTCGCCGCATGATGGTATTGGCAAGGTATAACCCCCTCCCAGCTTCAGTCTCATGGTAGCTAGGGGTGGGGGTCCGAGAGAAACGTGTTTTTGTATGCTAGTGCAACACCTTTATACGATTTAATATTTATATATTAAAATGTATGAGAAATATAAATAATTATGGTATTAGTCTTCAAATCCCGGAGGCCTGATCTTTACTACATCCTTGTTAACTAGATTAGGTGGTACCTTACCTTCGGAGAAGGCTATTAGGTTTTCAGCCGCCATCATAGCCATTTTCATCCTAGTTTCCTTTGTGGCGCTACCTATGTGTGGTGCTAGGACTACGTTCTTGAAGGCTGTAAGGGGGTGATTAGGGTCTAGAGGCTCCTCTTCGAACACGTCTAGCCCGGCACCCGCTATCCATCCTTCCCTTAAAGCCTTTACTAGGGCTTCAGTATCTACTACAGGGCCCCTAGCTGTGTTTATTAATATTGCTGTGGGCTTCATCATCCTAAGTTCCTTCTCTCCTATCAAATGTTTTGTCTCGGGCGAGAGTGGTACGTGTATACTGAGAATATCCGACTCCTTTAGCAGGTCCTCCAAGCTCCTATACTCAGCTCCTAGCTCTTTCTCTACATCCTCCTTCCTCTTTCTGCTATGATAGATTATCTTCATGCCGAACGCTTTACCGATCTCGGCTACACGCTTCCCGATTCTTCCCATACCCAGAATACCCAGCGTCTTCCCCTTAAGCTCCACACCCAGCATCATCATCGGGTGCCATCCAGTTTCTAGCCTCTTCCACTCGCCCCACCTAACGAAGACGTCTGCCTCGACTATCCTCTTCGTAACAGCTAGTATTAAAGCCCAGGTGAGCTCCGCTACTGCATCCGTAAGGACCCCTGGAGTATTAGTAACATACACGCCATACTTCGTGGCGCACTCGACATCTATGTTATCGTAGCCTACAGCCATTTGAGCGACAATCCTCAGTCTCGGAGAAGCCTTCTCTAGAAGACTACAATCTATCTTATCCGTTAAAAGCGTGTAGAGAGCGTCACTCTTCAAAGCTTCTTCTAGCAGGACCTCGTAGGGCGGAGGCTGATACCTATCCCATACCTCAACTTCAAACTTCTCCCTGAGCCTATCAATAACTTCATCGAAAACCTTCCTGGTCATGAATAGACGGGGCTTTCCTGACAAAGCGCGCCGCCTCCTCTCTACGCCGCTCGGACGAAAGATTATCTCTTCTATCCCATAAACTCGTCAAGGGAAAGCATGTCAGGGACTTAACAAGGCGTTAAGAGGGTGAGTCTATAATGTCCCGCTCCTCCCGATAACTACTATGCGCGTTGAGTAGACAAAGAAAGAATTCTTAGTAGCTAACCCCCATTTAGCCCCCAATGCAGATAAAAATCGTAAGTGACTTGACGTTGTGATCCTTCTTGAGGGCTTCTTAGGTTCTCTACCCTACAGTTTATGTAGTAGGGAGCCTGGGTAGTGGGTAGCTCTGTCTATGCTGTAGAAGCTGAAGGGCTTGTTAAAAGGTATGTTGTAGGGGGCTTAATGCGGCCTAAAAGGGTAGTTGAGGCTCTGAGGGGAGTTTCTTTTAGGGTTTCGAAAGGTATAGTGTTTAGCCTTTTAGGCCCTAACGGGGCTGGTAAGACTACAACGATTAACATATTAGCGACACTACTAGAGCCTGACGGCGGCGAGGCTAGGGTTCTTGGTTTTGACGTTGTAAGGGAGCGGTGGGAGGTTAGGAAGAGGATTGGAGTCTTATTGAGTGTTGAGAGAGGTTTCTTTTGGAAGCTTACTGCTAGGGAGAACTTAATCTACTTTGGTATGGTTTATGGTCTTAGCGGGAAGGATTTGAGGGAGAGGGTTGACGAGGTTCTAGACGTTGTGGGGCTTAATGACCTCGGAGCTAGTGATAAACTATTTGAAGAGATGAGTCTAGGAATGAAAGCTAGGCTTGGCCTAGCTAGGGCTCTTCTCAGGGACCCCGAGGTCCTACTGCTAGACGAGCCGACTCTAGGCCTTGATCCACCCAGCTCGGTCTATGTGAGAAAGCTTCTGAGAAGCCTTGCTGAGAAGGGGAAGACCGTGATACTGACCACCCATAACATGTATGAAGCCGAGATCGTTAGTGATAAAGTTGCGATGATAGTTGGGGGAAGGATTGTTATTGAAGGGACGCCACAGGAATTGAAGAAGATAGTCGCTAAGAAAGTGCCTGTGGAGGTTAAGCTTAGAGGTACCATTTACGATGGAGGCGAGGGGGTGAGGAAGGACCTAGTTAAGGTGTTAGGGAGACCCGTATATCTCAAATTCTCACGTGACAACGACATTCTGGAAGTTAGGATTGTTGTAGAGCCCGGAGAGGAGGAAAGGGTTGTGGAGAAGGTCCTACGGGTCTCCCAGTCCCGGGGGCTGAGGGTTGTGGAGGCTAAGGTGCTAGAACCCAGTCTAGAGGACGTCTTTATCGTGGTTGCGAGTTCTGGTGGTAAAGATGGAGGCGGTTAGGGCCGCACTGCTATCGTTTGCAGCCGAGGTTTATATGAGCGTGAGAGTGTATAAAAATAACCCTTCTATGTTATTCACTAGCCTTACATGGCCTTATCTCATGGTGTTTGTAATATTAGTCCTAGGGTCTTCTTATGGTAGCCTCGATGAATTCTCCAGAAGCTTGGGAGTCACGAATCCCATATTCTTCCTTTTTGCAGCAAGCGGGATAGCCTTCACGGCTGTGAGTATAGTTGACTATGGGGCTTCATTTGCGGCCTGGTATAGGTGGCTTGGCGTACTACCATATATAGTAGCTGGGACTCCGAGTCTTCCAGCGTATTTGGCCGCAAGTGGGCTTGCACGGTCTCTGCTCAACGTGGCTTTAACTTACGTATCGATAACTCCGGCTGTAATCTTGCTTGGTGGATTGGAGTCTGGAGTTAGGATGATTATTGTGATTGGAGTGCTCATATCGGGGATGATTCCTCTCGTGGGGCTTGCTGTTGTAGCTGCTATGTTGACTGTCATGGTCAAGGTTGAGTCTGACGTCCTTAGCTTCATAAACCCCTTGCTGCTTCTTCTTTCAGGAGTCTTCTATCCTATAGCACTGCTTCCAGATATCTTGGAGGTTGTAGCCGCTTTAGTGCCTATAAGTTACATAGTTGAGGCCTCCAAGATAGCAGCGGCTTTTGAGGCTGCTTGGGGAGGTAGGCTTTATAGTATCATGTATATCCTCGGCCTTATGGCTGTAGCTTATAATCTCGTGGGTCTAATATCTTCTCTAAGGCTTGAAAGGTCCATATATTTGAGGGGCTCGGCGGCATGAAGGATAGCGTGAGGATAGTGTTAGCAATTGCCTGGGCTCACATGCTTAGAACCTGGAGGATGCGGATTCAGCTTGTTAACTGGGCTGTTACCGACGCTCTTTGGATACTACTCATTATCTATGCCATCCTAGCCTTCACGGATCCAAGTGAGTATGGGGAAGCCGTGCCTTTAGCGTTCTGGAGTGTCGTGGCTTGGAGTCTCGTAAGCTCGCCGACCTGGGTCATCGGGAATTGGGTTAAATCCTATATCTTCCTCGGTCTTATGGACGCTAATGAAGTTGCAGGCGTTAGCCATAAGCTCTTCCTAGCGCTCAGGGTCCTACCATCCGTCATAGTAAGTTTGACTATTGCAGCAATAGCAGCCCCCATACTCTATACTTCAACAGGCATTTGGCCTGCAACCATAGAGGACCCGCCTCTACTACTAGCTTCCCTGACGGCTATAGTCGTCATGGCAGTCCTCTACAGCCTATCTCTAGCCTGGATCGGCTTGAGACTAGAGGTTCCAGGGCCCATCCTCGATATCATGAACCTAGCTTTATTCGCTGGAGGCGGCGTAGGAGTAGACCTTAGCCTCCTACCCCACCCCTTCAGGTCTATAGCGCTGATCATACCCTACAGCCACCCTGCAGAACTGCTGAGATACGCGGCCACAGGTAACCCCCCATACCTGGGCCTCTGGGGGGAGGTCCTAGCATCCCTTGCCAGCATAGCAGTATTAGCCTTAGCAGAGCTTAGCCTCTACAGGCTCGCCCTTAAACACTATAGAAGTGTAGGGCCGCGAGGTGTAGGTTTCACGTGAGTAGCCCTAGGAGGGTGGGGGTGGTAGTTAATCCTATAG
>WAKF01000036.1 GCA_015523465.1 Aeropyrum sp. | reverse complement strand
GTGGTTATAGGTGACCTGAAGGTATTAGAGGAGATGTACTGGGTTGAGAGTAGGGCTGAGGCTCTGGCTATAGCTGCCGAGGTGCTAGCCTCAGGGGCGTTCTCGGTGGACTGTAGTAACGGGCGTTATCCCGTACCGCTACTAGGGGATTCTAAGATAGACGCCGCCCTTATCATAGCGGGGACACTTATGAGGATGCAGTGCACTGTGGCTTGGAGGAGGCTTGGGATCGTTGAGAGGGCTAGGGTGACAGCGCCCCTCCTAAGGGCGATCTATGGCCTATACCTGGCTTCCAGGTCCTCTGGCTCCGCTAGGGAGGCTCACTACCGGAACGCCCTGAGCCTGCTTGAGGAGGCTATCGTGGAGTCTGCCAGGCTGGGTTTGCTGGCTGAGCTTAAGTCGAGGGAGCGTGGGGGCCGTTAGACCTCCCTCATGCCCCTGAGGCTTAGGATGTAGCCGATGATCGTGAGGGTGATGCTCACTGCTAGGAGGTAGGCCCAGTAGGCTAGTGGGTCCTCTACGGGGCGTCCTATGATCAAGTATCTCTCTAGGTCGGCGGCATAGGTTAGGGGGTTGACTCTGGCAACGACCTGAAGCCACTCGGGCATCTGCTCTCGGGGGAAGAGGGCGCTGGAGCTAAACATTAGGGGGAGGTTTATGAGGTTAGCTAGGGCGAATAGGACTTCCTGGTGGTTCACGTTAAATGCTATTCCTGTGAATAGGCTTGAGAGGCCCATCCCGAGCACCATTAGGACTAGCCACGCCAGGATCACGTCTGAAACCGTCAGCCCCTCCTTTACCTCGAGGCCGAATAAGTACGCTACTGCTACTAGGAGGGCTGAGAGTACTGTCACCCTGAATAGCGTGCCTAGGACCTTCGATAGGAAGATCACTGAGCGGGGTGCTGGAGAGGCTAGGAGCCTCGTAAGGTATCCTATCCTCCTCTCAAACACAACACCCACAGCCCCGAACATGCTCTGGAATAAGGTGAACACCACTAGCATCCCCGTCGCAACGTAGGTGAAGTAGTCTATAGTCCCGAATAGCTCTACAACCCTCGCAGCTAGAACCCTCCTAATGGCCTCAGCGAGCCCCGGCTCAATGCCCTCGGCAGGAAGCGATAATATTGAGGTTATGTTGAAGCTCTTCCCGAACAAGACTATCCAGAATACGGGCGTTGATATGCTGACTAGGAGCACGGCCCTCCTCCTAACCCACTTCAAAACCTCCCTCCACGTGAGGGCTACTAGCACGTCAACGTCGTAGTAGAGCCTGGATAGGACCTCAGCCTTAGCCATCCCCAGTCACCTCCTAACCCCCCTAACAATCCTTCTGAAAGCAAAGGAGTCTAGGGGCTCCTCTTCGGACTCGTCGAGCTTTTGCCCCGTTAGCCTTACGAAAACCTCTTCTAGGGTAGGCTTGGATACTGTTACTGACTTGAGCTTGAAGGGTTCTATAGCCTTCATCACCTCGGGTAGGTCCTCCCCAGAGCTATCCATCTCCACAGCAACCCTAGGACCTACAAGCCACACCTTAAACCCTCGGGCTTCGAGGGCCTTCTTGACTTCCTCGAGGTTTAGGGGGTCTAGGGGCTCTATGTAGGCGGTCTCACCCTTAACCATAGACTTAAGCTCTTCCGGCGTCCCCTCAGCCACTATCCTCCCCTTATGCATGATCCCCACCCGATCGCTCAGGAAGTCCGCCTCTTCCATGTAGTGGGTTGTGAGGAGTATCGTCATACCACTCCTCTTAAACCCCTGTATATAGCCCCAGAGCTTCCTCCGGGATTGCACGTCTAGACCTAGGGTAGGCTCGTCTAGGAACAGGACTGTAGGTTCGTGCACGAGGCTCATGGCTATCTCCAGCCTTTTCCTCATACCCCCGCTATAGGTGGCAACCTTCCTATGAGCCACCTGGTAGAGGTCCATCATTTCCAAGACCTCCCGAGCCCTCCTACGTGCATCCCAGGGCGACAAGCCGTAGAGCCGGGCCTGGAGGTAGACATTATCCCACCCCGTCATCTCATCGTCTGCAGTGAGGTCCTGGGGAGCCAGGCCTATAACCCTCCTAACCTCCCGGGATTCCCTAACAACGCTGTAACCTTCTATGAAAGCGTCCCCCCGGGTAGGCTTTGCAAGGGTACTCAACATTTTTATCGTAGTCGTCTTCCCAGCGCCGTTAGGTCCTAGCAGAGAGTAAACCTCACCCCTCCCTATCTCGAGAGACACCCCATCCACAGCCGTAAACTCCCCATAAACCTTAGTCAGGCCTTCAGCTCTAACAGGCTTCAAACACGCATACACCCCTCCCCCTTAAAACCACCGAGTCAGTATAATATATGCCCGGTTTAACCTTATACGCTATACATCTGAGCGCGATACATTATTCAGATTCTCACACTATACTAAACCCCTAACCCTAGCCCTCTCCAGGCCACTGAGGCCACGAGGGTCTTCGGTAGAGACCGCCAGAAAGGCGGGCCTACCCTTCTCGATGGCACCTAAAGCCCTAACAGGACCTCCAGACGCCAAAGCTGCGTTGAGTGTATAAGCTTCAAGGGCTTCTCTAGGCCTAAGGCTTTCTTCGGCCCTGCAGGCGGGCTCGTTGCAGAGGCCTACAGCGGCTCTCAGAGTCTCCACAGGGTCTAGAGGCTCTACGGGTGCGTCGGTGGAGAAGGCTAGCCTAACCCCAGCGAGCCTCATTGAGCGGAGCCTGTATGCCAGCCTAGCCCGCCCTCCCAGTCTCTTCTCTATCCACCAGTCGCTAACCTTGAAGTGAGGCTGCGCTACAACCCATACCCCCAGCTCGGCTAGAGCTTCAACCTGCTCATCCCAGGCTACACTTGCATGCTCAACCCTGAGCCTCCCACCACCTCCAAGCCTCCTATAAGCCTCTACGACGTTGTCCAACGCCTCGTCACCTATGGCGTGGACTGCCAGCCTAAACCCGGCCCTTAGAAGCCTCTCTCCCCTCTCAGCTATTCTCTCCGAGTCTAGCAGTAGGAGGCCTCTCGTGCCAGGGGAGTCGCTGTAGTCTTCCCTAAGCCTGGCAGTCCGAGCCCCGAGGCTGCCATCGGCGAATAGCTTGAGCCCAACAACCCTCCACTCCCTCCCGGATAGGCCCAGTAGGTCCTCGCTGGAGGCGTAGCACGCAACCCTAACACCCAGCGGCCCCTTAGCCTCTAGCTTCTCGAGGGCCTCAATCTCTCTAGCCCCGCAAGCCATGCTAGAGGCTCCATAAACGCCGTAGGACCTAAGCTCCCCTAGAGCCCTAGAGACGAGGTCTATAGGGTCCATCCAGGCCTTAAGCTTCTCGAGGGTATAGTATACAGCGTCCTCCACAAGAACTCCCCTCTCCCTGTCAACGAGCCCGGGAAACCTTTCCCAAGGCCTAGCAAGGCTCAGGGCGGCAGTGTTGGCTACAGCCATGTGACCACAGACCCTAACAGCCACCCCAGGCTTATCGCCCAGAGCCTCGTCTAAGAGCTTCCTGCTAGGGAGACCCGGCTCCTCGAAGTATTCCTGGTCCCAACCCCTCCCCAGGGCTATAGGCCCCTGGGCTCCAGCAAGCCTCTTAGCAACCTCCCTCGCGCTCCTAGAACCCCTCAAGTCAACAGTATAGGCCTTCATGCCCAATCCCTCGAGGTGCATGTGAGCGTCAACAAGCCCAGGCATAATGTAGCCGTCAACCTCAACCCTCCTAACACCTAGAAACCTCGATGCAGGTCCTACACCAGCTATAACCCCCTTCTCAACATAGACAGAGTCGCCCAGCTCGTCACCATTATAATCTAGAACCGAGATGCCCGTGTAGACCACGCTCTCCAACGAGCGCACCAAACTAGAATAATATAGCCTGGGGGTTTTAGGTGAAGTCCACTACCCGAAGAGCCTCCTTGGACTCAAGCTTCTTGACAGACATATACCTGTGGCTAACCCTCTTCAGGTACGGGTTGTGACCCTGGATCACCACAGAGTGTAGCCTAGCCTCGGCCCTCCTCAAAGTGGCTTCTAGCTGTTCTGGGTTTAGCCTATCCTCGCCATCCGTGATTAGTATGATATCGCTAACCCTCTCCTCCCCCCGAGGCGTGCTAAGTATATCCTCCACAGCCGCCTTCAAAGCTCCGCTAATGTCGGTCCCCCCGCCAGCCTTGACCCTAGCTAGGTAGCCTAGAAGCCTTAGGAAGTCTCGCGGCTTGGTATTGGGCTTGAGCGATATAGGCTGGTGGGCTATGCTGTCGAAGAACCTAGCGTAGAACCTTCTATTCTCCTCCACGCTCTTCCTAAACAACGCTACAGCCACAGCCCGAGCCCAGTCGATCTTAGCCCCCACCATGCTACCACTCTTATCTAGGAGCACGTATATGGGGCCTCGAGTGCTATTCAAGACCTTCTCGTACAATAGTAGCTTTGAATTCGCATAGCTAGCCAGGAAGTACTCGTCTGGCAGTACTAGCTGCGAGTAGTGAACCCTCTCAAGGTCGCTACCGTACTCCAAACCCCTAACCCAGCCCCTCGAGTACCGGGTCTCCTTCCTAGACTTCGAAGCAGTAAGCTTTATCCCCTCAACGTTCTCGAGTATCTTCTGCACGTCAGTCTCCCTAGCAAGCCTCAGTATCTCGTCTGCAGACTCGTCGAAGGCTAGGGTACTAGTGCTCCCAACCCCCATGCCCGAGAGAAGCTGTTTAATGCTCTTAGCAGTCCTAGCATCCCTCTCCGCAGCCTCCAGAGCCCTCTCAACAGCATTCCTCATCATCTGCTCGAAGTCTACACTCTGGGACTGGGAACCCTCCATCTCACCCCTCTGACCGCCAGCACCCTCCCTACTCTTCTCCCTGCTCTTCTCACCCCTCGACTTGCCCCGAGACTCGGCCATTTGCCTCCCGAGACTCCTCATAAGCTTCTCTAGGAAGCTCGCAGCCGCTACCACGCTAGTCACGTTATCGCCTGAGGTGAAGGGCTTAACCCTCCATAGCCCCATGCTGGAGAGTAGCTGGGAGACTGTGGCTAGCCTCACAAGGTCTCTCTGGCTGTTGGCGTCGAGCAGTTTAACCCTATCCTCGTCAATGCTGGGTATGGGGAGGTAGAAGGCGTAGAAGACGTCTAAAGCCAGCTCGGGGGTGAACATCTCAGAGACGTCCCTGCTAGCCACGCCCATAAGCTTCGCTGCAAGGTCTAGGACCTTACCCCCCCTATACATTCTAACATCGTCTATCTCTCCCACGCCGGTTATGAGGCTGAAGGGCCTCTTATCCTCAGACACCTTTACCTTGTCCTCCGCCAATCTCTACACCCTCACATATTAAGCTTCACTATTATCTCGTCTAACAGCATGTCTATGAGGTCGTTGATCTCATCAGCTAGAGCCCTTATCTCCGGGTCGTCGAAGTCCTTGACGAGAGTAGCTACCCTATTCTTCGTGGTTTTCAGGCTCCTATAGTAGTCAGCAAGCTTGGGGTCGAAGGCCTGCAACCTAGCTATGATCCTCCTAGCACTCTCAACGTTATTCTTAATCTCCATAAGCTCCCTCAACACCCTCTCCTTTGTCTTCAGCTCCTCCATAAGTATCACATTTATCTTCTCGAAGTCCTCCGGGTCCTTAGGCACAGTGTATTTCAACACTATCAAGTCGCTCTCGTTGGCAACCCTCCTCCCATTTAGGAATGCGTGAGCCGCTATAGCCTTGAGGATCTTACCCTTCCTCCTATCAGTCACATGCATACCCTTCTCTTCTAGCACTAGGAACATCTTGATCAGGCTGGGTTTTACCGAGTGGACGTCAATGCTCATCACGTGCTTGTGCATTGTATATAGCTCCTTCAACGTCATAAGGGGCCTGGGCTTATCAATATCGCCCCTCTCAAGCCTCCATGCATAGTCGAGCAGCTTATCCCAGTAATCCTGGTCTAAGGGTCTCACGTAGTCCCTGAATAGAAATCTATCGTAGAGGGCCTCCAGCTCGGGCTCCTCTGGCACTCTGTTCGAAGCCCCTATGATAGTCCATATAGGTACTATTATCTCGGTGTAACCGTCGTAGAGGATCCTTTCCTGCATTATGCTTAGGAGGCTGTTCAACACAGCGCTGTTAGCATTAAAGATCTCGTCGAGGAAGGCTATTTGAGCCTCCGGGAGCTTCCCCCGGGTAACCCTCTGATACTTACCCTCCTTGAGCAGCTTGAGGTCTAGGGGGCCGAATAGCTCGCTCGGCTCGGTAAACTTTGTGAGAAGGTACTTGAAGAACCTAGCGTTTATCAGGTCCGCAGCCCTCCTAGCCAGGGCGCTCTTAGCAGTACCCGGCTCTCCTATCAATACCACATGCTCTCCAGAAAGTAGCGCGAGGGTTATGACGAGTGCTTGCTCGTGCCTCCCAACAAATGGGGCCTCAAGCTCCACGAGGAACCTTCGAGCTAGCTGGGAGGCCTGGCTAAACTCCATTCAACATTCCCCTTTTATCCCACAATAAACACTCACTACAGGGCTCCCCCATAAATGCATAAGCCGAGGCCTAGGCCCCCTTAAACGCTTAAGCGGGAGTGGAACTTGGAGGGGGTGCCGGAGGACCTGCTGAAAGAGGCTGTGAAGGCTTCCGAAAATGCCTACGCCCCCTACTCGGGCTTCCATGTAGGTGCTGCCGTGAGGACCTGCAGCGGCAGAGTCTATAGCGGAGCTAACGTGGAGAACTCCAGCTACGGCCTTACAGTCTGCGCTGAAAGGGTCGCGGTCTTCACTGCCGTGTCGTCGGGCGAGCGGTGTATCAGCGAGGTCCTAGTTTACTTCAGGGACTCAGACTACCCTTTACCTCCCTGCGGAGCCTGCCTTCAGGTCCTCTCAGAGTTCTCAGAAGGCGATGCCAAGGTTTACATGGTGGGTAGGGGTGGCTCTATTAGGGTTGCAAGGCTTAGGGAGTTGCTCCCAGAGGGCTTCAGGTTAACACCCTTAAAACGGGGCTAACAGACTTGTGGGGTGCCGGGCCTGTGGGATCTCAGGGCGCTACAGCAACTGAGAGTAGGAGGACCGGGGATAGAGGGAGGTACTACGCTGCCTCCGCTATACAGCTCTACAAGGCTCTCACACTAGCTTATAGGAGGGCTCGAGAGGATGAGGCGTGGAGGGTCATACACTCCTCGATCAACAACCTTCTCGTGAAGGCTGAGAGGCTGGAATACTTGGCTTCAAGGCTGGGAGCGGGGAGGCTTGGATGGATGGCTAAGGTCGCCGGGGAGGTCCTGCGTGCTGTGGAGAGAGGGGATAAGAGGGGTGTTGTGAGGGCTATCGAGGAGGCTATGGACACTATGAACACTATAGGCCCCTTCATGGAGTACACTTATGTAACCTCCACTGGGATGAGGCTCACAGCCTCTATGCTCAGCATGCTCGTCTCCGTTGTACTAGGCCTGGGGGGCGTGGAGGTTGCAAGCTTGCCCCCCGAACTCGCTCTTATACTAGCCTTCACAGCAGGGGTGTCACTCGGGGGGGTGTTACTGGCTAGCCACTACCTCAGCGAGTATATAATAGCAGTGGCGGCGGGCATGCTTGCCGGGCTACTAGCCTTCGCCGCCACCCAGGGGATACCCTTGAACGCCGAGGCAGCCATAGCTGCTGTAGGAGCCGTACTCCTAGACATGGCAGCGATAGCCTATACAGACTATACTAGGCGGAAGGTTAGGAGGGTAGTCAGGTCGCTTGAAGAACATTGAGGGGGCTGCTATGGAGGAACGGCTACTCCTAACAGTGATCCTCGCGGGCCTCACACCGGGCTTTGAGCCCAGGTACGCTGTGGCCCTGGGAGTGGCTCTGGGGCTGGGGCTCGTTGAGAGCCTAGCGGCTAGCATAGCCTCTGTGCTACTGCTAGCGACAGCCCTCACAGCGGGGGTTGAAGCACTCCTAGCCGTCTCTAGGAAAGCTTGTACCAAGGCTCCTAGCCGCCTAAACCCCTTCTGCATCTACATTAACTCGGTAGAGGCTAACCGTAGAAGGCTCGAAGGGAGGCTTAGGACCTGGGGGCTCATAGCCCTAACACTATTCGTAGCACTACCACTACCCCTCACAGGCATGTACACGGGAGCTGCAGCAGCGGCCCTCCTAGGCGTGAGAGGGCTTAGGCTAGCAGTAGCCCTAGCTACAGGCGGCCTGGCAAGCGTTGCTATAGTAGCCGTAGCCGCTATAATAGGCATAACCTTGAATTGAGGGTGAGGTGACTCAGGTTCCAACAGGGTTCTCAAGGGGGTTCATATACCAGCCTAGTTCAAAGGAACCGGTTAACCGGGGGGTTAAAGATGGATGTCTACCACTACTAGGCCACGTCCTCGTCCCCAGACGGGATGGAAGAGATCCTAGGCGGAGCATATGATTGAAGGTTTAGGAGGTGCTTAGATAAAAAGGCGTAGCCTGGGCCTTGACGCTTGGGACTTACTTACTTCTCCCTTCTCCCCCGCCCATGAAGCACTTCATGCTAGCCTGGAATGCTCTGAGCGCTGCAGCCATTTCGGGGCTAGTCATAACTCGTAGTAGCTCTCTAATGCCCATGCCGCCGCCTTTGCCAGCCGCTTTCTCCGCTTCTTCTACGCACTTGGGTAGGGACTCGGCTAGCATCATTAGCTTGTAGTTGTCTAGCTGGCCTAGCATGTAGACGAGCATCATCATGTTGCCCAGGCTCTTCATGAGTTCGGCTCTCACGGCGGCGTTGAATATCTCGTCGCTCCTCTCGGCAATCTCGAGCATTGCATCGAGCATGCCGCTCCTCTTAAGAGCCGCTACAAGTTTTATAGCGGTCTCTATAGCTTCATAGTTCTCTTCCAGAAGGTCTAGAAGCTTGAGCAGCTTCTCCTCCCTAGGAGCCTCCATCACGCCCACCCCCCTAAAGCCACCTAGCGAACCATAGCCTCTCGAAGGCGTACTTAAACACTCTGAAGGCCTTCATCCCGCCCAGTATAGCACAGTCCGGATACTCGCTCCTCCCCATGATCTTGTCTGCGAAGTCGCAGTATACTGCCGCTCCTACAAACCCTAAGTCCATCACGCATATGCCGCTCCTATTATAGTCGCTCCCGCTGTAGACACCCCTGATCTCGTCTACGATCTGAGTAGCCACATATTCTCCCTCGAAGTGGGCGAACACACCTGCCATGCCGATGCCCAGGCTGGGCGAGATAATGTCGCCGACACCGAATACCTCCCTATACTTGGGGTGCCTGAGGGTAACCTTATCCACCTCCATATAGCCTCCAAGCTTCTCCGAAGCTAGTGGCGACTCCGCAACTGGCTTTGGAGGGGTATGTGGTGGAGCGAAGACCCCAACATCGTATTCAAGCTTCTCCCCGCCTTCAAACTCGGCCACGCCACCCCTAGCCCTAACGACTCTCAACCCGCCCCTAAACTCCACGCCATACCTATCTAGGAAGGCCTCAAAAGCGCTAACCATCTTAGGCCCGAAGGGCTCCATAGGCTTCTGCCAGAAGTGGGCTACAGTTACCTCCACAGGGACGCCCCTTACCGCAGAGAAGAGGTATTTGAGGATGAATGCTGCCTCGAAGGGGGCTGGAGGGCACTTGTAAGGCCAGGACCACGCACCCACCAGGACCTTAGACTTACCCCTTACCCTAGAGAGTAGCTCTCTACACTTCAAGGCTCCAGACACGGTCCAAGGAGCGCATACCGTGTCGTCTGCGTCCATCAATTCGGGGCGAGGCTCACTACCTAAAGCTACTACCAGGTAATCATACTCTAGGGACCCCCTACTAGTGTCTACTCTCCTATTATCAGGGTCTATAGCCTTAACCTCAGCCTGGATAAACTCTATCCCGTGCCTTCTGAGGCCTTCTAAGGGGGCCATTATATCGTCGGGCTCTTTCTCCCCAGTCATAACCCATATGAGGCTTGGAGGGAACAAGTGCATATTCTTCTTGTCAACAACCGTTACCCTAACATCGTCTCTTAACTTCTCTTTTAGTAGCCTAGCCACCACAACCCCGCCGATGCCGCCTCCTAGGACGAGGACGTGGGGCTTAGAACCAGATGTCATAATAGGTCATCTCCATATATTAAATATCTTAGACCATGTTTAAATATTTAGCCCTCGTGGAAACCATCAATTTAAATATATATTGTAAATAGGGATAGGTTTATAAACCATGCATGCAATAGTATTTATCTCCACGTTTTTCCATGTACATTGCGGCAAAAACTCCGTTTATATCCCGATCCTAGCTCCTACCCTGTCGAGGAACCTGAGCCTCTTCGGTATTGGAGGGTGAGTTGAGAATAGCTCTAACACGGGGTTCGTCTCCCTCCTCTTCAACTGCTCTACTACATAGTCTATGTCATAGAAGAAGCCTCCGCTGAGCTCCACTAGCGGTGCTACTATGAACAGCATCGCCGCCATCTCATTACTCTTAGCCTCCTCCACCAGGTGCGGGTTACCCTCGTATGCTAGTTGTAACCTTGCTAGGGCTCTCTGCAGGGGCCTTGGGGTTCCTAGAGTTAAGGCGCTGTGAGCATCGGCGTAGTACTCCCTAAGCCTGTTGAAGTGCGCTACGATCATCTCGAAGACTACTCCGAGCGCTATCATGGCCGCCCCTACTGCGGCTAGCATAAGCGGGGAGCCCCTCCTCTCGCCACCACCTCCTAGGAGGCCCGCCCATAGCAGTGCTCTCCCTATGAAGTACACTGCTATGGGGATTAGGGTTAGTGCTAGGATCACGGTTACGTCCCTGTGCTTGAGGTGGCCGACCTCGTGGGCTAGAACAGCCCTAACCTCCTCCCTGGGCATAATCCTTAGCAGCCCTCTAGTCACGGCTACGTAGCTACCGGCTAGGGGGCTTCCGTAGGCGAAGGCGTTTGGCATGTCCATCTCGCTTATCACAACCTTGGGAGTCTTGATGCCACTAGCCCTAGCTAGCCTTTCAACCTCAGCTACTATCCACTCCTCATAGGGCCCTGGCTCTCTGGTCCTGTATATAGCATTAATGATGTATGGCGAGAAGAGCCACTGAGCCACTATCATGACTGCCGCGAGGACTGTTAGCATGAGCACTATGCCCTCGCCGGAGAGTCCTAGGTAGCCTGAGAGGAGCCTACCAGCGATCCAGAGCACTACTATGTAGCCACCTATCAGCGCTAGAACCGTTAGCCCCATGCTAGTCCGGAGAGCTGCCAAGCTAGAAGGCGCATCTCCGACTATCCTCGAAGCCCCTACCGCTATGAGGCCCACGATGCCAGCGGCGATTATGGCCTCGAGGGCCCAGATCCACCACCACGCGAATATCCACTCCAGCACAGCAAGCCCCCAGATAAATCTTATATAGAATGGTAGCAGTATAGGCTTTAAAACTTCCCTATACTGCGTGGATACACACCATAGGGGTCGTGTTGGAAGGCGGTAAGAAGGTGCCTGTAGGCGATGCACACGCCCACTCCAACCCTGCTAGGGGAATGGGGGCGCGCGAGATCGCCCGGAGGTTCCGCAGGTCGGGAGGCTGGTTCATAGCACTCCTAAGCCTAAACCCCTGGAGCTACGGGATCGAGCCTCCAGGCTACGAGGCCTACATGAAGGTAGTGGACCTCATAGTCTCGGAGTGTAGGAGAGCTAGGGAGGAGGGCCTGAAGGTAAAGTGTTTCTCCGGCTTCCACCCCGCCGATGTTGACAGGTTGATAGACAGGTATAGGCTGAGGCCCGAGGAGGTCCTACAGCTTGGCTTGAGGGTTGTAAGGGCTCTGAGAGGGATGTGCCGGGATGGGGTTATTGACGGTATAGGGGAGGTGGGGAGGCAGCACTACAGGACCGCGCCTGAAAGGGTAGCCATAGCCTCCCTGATAATGGAGGAAGCCCTAGAGGCTACAGAGGATGGATGCATGATACAACTACACTTAGAGCAGGCTGGCAGGGCTACAATAGATACCGTAGACATGGTTGTAAGGCGGCTGGGCGTCAAGGCTAGGGAGACAGTAATCTTCCACCATTCAACCCTACAGATGGCTACTAGAGCCCGAGAGCTAGGGTACAACGCCACAGTCCCCGGAGTCCCTAAGATGCTAGACTATGCTGCAGGTAAGGCGGAACCGATTTTCATGATTGAGAGCGACTTCATAGACGACCCGCGCAGGCCGGGAGTAGTAGTCTACCCCTGGCTCATGGCGGAGAAGCTGTCAGAGTTAGCTACGAAAGGCTATGAAGAGTGGGCTTGGAAGGTAGCCGTTGAAAACGTATCGAGGGTTTTCGGAGTTGAACCGCCCTAATCGCGGACGACTCACTTCTCAGCATACAACGCTGGCTTGCCTGGCATAGCATTAGCCTTCCTAGGCGACTTGCCTTCCTCCTCAGCCTCCACTACTACCTCTTCCAGCCCTAGCTCGGATGCTATAGCTTGCGACAACTCCTTGAAAGCCCTAAGCTCTAACTCCCTACTCGAGAGCCTGGTAAGGACCTCCGGGCTCTTCCTCAACTGCTGGATCATCCCTGCAATCTCCCGCTTCTCAACACCCTCGATCTTGAAGGCTTCCCTCAAGGCCTCCCCCAGAGGCTTACCCTCCTCGACTGCTTTCTTAACAAGGCTAGCCGCCTCGAACTTCCATCCCGCCGCCACAGTTATGACTAGGCGCTTGCCACCCCCTATCAGCCGTAGGACCTCCCGTGCATCCTCGATAGACGCTCTGACGGTCTCCATAACGGCCTCGACCTCGGGCTTAATCTTGGACTCGTCGGCCTTAGGCCACTGGGCCGTGCTTATGAAGCCCTCCTTACCCATAGCCTCCCACGCTTCCTCGGCCGTATGAGGGGCGAAGGGAGCTATGAGGAGCGTCTGGATCTCTATGAACTTTCTCAACAAGTCCTCATGGGGCTCCCCCGCCATCCTAGCATACCACTTATACAGTTCCTGTAGCTTGTAGTAGCCCTCCACGAGGGCCGTCTTAAAGTTAGTCTCCTCCATGTGCTCAGTCACCCTCTTAACCGTAGAGTTTAGGACGCTCTCGAACCAATCGTCTATGAGTCTCCACTCCCTCCTAGCCCTCCTACCATAGTTCTCCCTCACGAAGTCTAGCCACGAGTTTAGTATGTAGACTGCGCTGTCGGCCACGCTCGGCTCGAAGTTAGCGTCGTCTAGAGTAGCGTCTGCGCCAGCCATAACCTCAGCCCACCTAGTTGCGTCGGCCCCCCACCACTCAAGCGCTTCCCGTAGCAGGATGAAGTTTCCTAGCGACTTGGACATTTTCTTCCCAGCTACAAGCACCCAGCCATTAACGCTTACCCCCCGGGGCCAATACTCCTCCGGGAATATTGCCGTGTGGTGGAATATGTAGAATGTCAGGTGGTTGGGTATCAAGTCCTTCCCACTTATCCTAAGGTCTACTGGGTACCAGTAAGTGAACTCCCTCCTCATAGCCTCCAATAGTTCCCTGGGGATGCCGCTCCTCTTTGAAACCTCGTCTGGGTTGCCCTTCCCCAGGAATACGTAGTCGAAGACTTCTGGCGTGAGGTTCTCGGGCTTGATGCCATACTTCTCTGGGTGCTGGGTGTACTTGGCTATCGTGTAGTAGGCCATGTAGATCGTCGAGTCGCTAAGGCTCTCGATAACCCACTCCTTATCCCAGGGTAGAGGCGTCCCTAGCTCTCCCTTATGGGTGAAGGCCCAGTCCCTCAGGGCCTCTATAGTGTTTCTGAAATCCTTCCTCACGTGCTCAGGGTAGACCTTCATCTTGGAGAGGGCCTTTAGAGCTAAGCTTTTCCACTCCGGCTTGCTATAGAGCAGGAACCACTGATCCCTCACGAGCTTCACGTGGGTCCTGGCACCGCAGCGGCAGTAAACCTCCCTGGGCAGTGTGTAGACCTTGAGAGCCTCGCCCCTAGAGGCTAGCCACTCAACCACTCTATCCTTAGCCTCGCTAACCTTCATACCCGCGAACCTGCCTGTATTACCAGCCATTATCCCCTGGTAGAACTCCTTAGCGTAGACCTCCCTGGTAGCCTCGTCTAGCTTTTCCCTCTCATCCTGACTACTAACCCGCAGCTTCTCCACGTAATACTCTGTGGGGGTCTTAGACTCGAAGCCTGGCACCTTTATCATCACTATCGGCTTTATAGACTTGATAGTCTCGGGGTCGAGGCCGTACTCGCGGGCTAGGTCCTCAGCCCTCTCCCACGCCTCCCTAAGGGCTACGTAGTCGTAGGGTGCGTGGCCTGGAACGCTCATTACAATGCCCGTACCCAGATCGGCCTTAACGAAGGTGGCAGGGAGTACTAGGACCTGCTTCCCCGTAGCCTCGAGCCTAGCCCACCTGCCTACCAGCTCCCTACCCTCAACCCTGCCTAGGACCTCAACCCTATAGTCCTGGTCCCTCAGCTCATCAACCATGTACTGGGATAGTATCCAAACCTCCCCGTTAACCCTCGCCTCTATGTAGGTGGCGTTGGGGTTAACCCACACGTTAGTAACCCCGAAGACAGTCTCAGGCCTAAATGTAAGGGCTGGGAGCACCCTGCCGTCTTCTAGCCTAAACTTTATGATGACGGCCTCCACAGGACCTATCCCCACGTACTCGTCAGGCCTGTCATGGTCACCCACAACCTTCCTCTCCTTGGGGCACCAGACTACGGGGTGGCTACCCTTCCCTACAAGCCCCTTCTCCCTTAGCTTTAGGTACTGCCACTCGATGAACCTGCTGTAGTAGGGGTTGAGCTTGGTAGTGTAGAACTCCCTCCTCCAGTCAATACTCAGCCCGTACCTCTGAAGGTCCCTTTTCCACCCCCTGGTGAAGAACTCTACCCAGTACGCTGGATCCTTGAACTTCTCGATCTCATCCTCTCTTACGCCCACAGATTTGAGGATCTCAATGATCTTGGGGTCACCCTCGGCGACCCTCAAAGCGCTACTCACTATCGGGCCTCCAGTAGCATGCCAGCCCTGGGGGAAGAGCACATTGTACCCCTGCATCCTCTTATACCTAGCCATCACGTCGACGCGCAGTATAGTGAAGGCGCTGCCTAGGTGCGGGTAGGAGTTCACGTAGGGGTACGGGAAGGTTATGAAGAACTTGGGCCTGCTCCCGTCGGGATCAGCTTCGAAGAGCCTAGCCTCACTCCATCTTTTCTGCCACTTCTCCTCCATCCTCTTAAGCCTCTCTACGAGCTCGCGGGGTGCACGGGGCTCCACAGCCCTTCTTGGGACTAAGGGGGCGCTAGCCAAGGCTACCACCCGGAGGCTCAACACCTCGAGGTAAAGGTAGACAGGAAGAACGGAGCTTTATCTTTGAAGCTGGGAACAGAAGGTTATCAGGCCATACACCGCCCTGAGCAATAGGCCGAGCACCTTATGACTGGGATTAGGGCCTGTGGCTTTAAGCATTTAGAGGCCCATCACAGACTAGAAAATACAAATACTGTATCAAAGCCTAGCTAAAAATTAAACTTATAATGCAAGGGGGACTGCCTGCTACTCACCATACTCGCCCATCTGATCCAACACGAACTCGTAATACTCCTCCTTTATACTCTCCAGCTCCTCCTTACTCATCTTCTTAGTCTGAAGCCTACTCACAGTCTTAGTAGTCAATACCTTCTCCTTAGCCTTCTCAACGCCCTTATAGTGAGCTACGTCCTTACTCCCAGCCTCCTCCTTATAACCGCACCTAACACACACCAAGTACCGTTTTCCAGCCTCGACTCTGGGTACCATCGCGCCGCCGCACTTGGGACAGAACTTCATTTCCTCTCACCCTCATGAGGGTTCTAAGGCATACCCATTTCTAAGCTAGGATGCGCAGTAATAAGTCTTTCACGCCGCGTGCTTGGGAGGCTGTAAGCTATCTAAAGGTTAAATCAGCCGTTAACGCTTTTGAGGGGCTTTAACCTCTACGCGCTGAGATGCCCCCAAAGAGCCTAGGGTCCATGAAGACGGCCCCAGACCCCATAGTCCTTACCACCAGCTCGTCCGTCTTCCTCCTATATGGTCCTATGAAGGGCAACGGCTCTCCGCATGACGGGCACCTACCACCCTCTTTGAGTGCAAGGCTCGTCAGGAAGCTCCTATACCTCGAAGCCACGTACGTCCCGCACCTGGGGCACTTGGTGTCAACCTCGCTGAATACTCCGGCATGCACGTAGACGGGCCAATAGGCTGATGACGCCCTAATGTAAAGCTTCCTTACGGGCCCCCCGCCCTGGGGGTCTGCTATGTGAATGTGCAACGGCACCTTCGAGCCCCTAAGCGCTGAGAGCACCTCGTCAACCTCCCTCGCGTCAGCCCATTGAAGGTACATGTTGACTTCAACCCATAGCCCCTCGCTTTTAGCCCTCTCTACCAGCATAGACAGCCTATCTACTCTGGAGCGCGAGCCTACAAGGTCTATTATTAGGGCGTCTAGCCCTACAAGACTCCTAGAGTCTAAGAGGAGCTGGCTCCTAGCCACCAGAGGCATGCCCATTCTGAGGCTACCTGTAAACCTCCAAGTCTCCACGCCGTCTAAGACCACCGCGTCAACCCTCCACCTCTCGAAGAAGGCCTTCACGGCTGAGAGCCTAACCAGGAAGCCAGGGTAGCTCCTTGGAGAGGATAGCCACTCACACACTTCAAAGGGGAGGTCACACTCACTTTCAATCCAACGAGAGGGGTAGGCTACAAGTCTCCCCACCAAGCCCCCAGGCTTGTAGTGGAAGAGGGGTACCGACTCCACTGTAGAAACGCCTATAGAGTTCACCTCTATCAACTCCGCTCCGCCACTCACAGCTCCGCTACCCCCTACTCAACGGGTATGACGGTTAGGTATACCTTCAGTTCGGCACCGCTCTTAAGCTTCTCTATGAGATCCCTCCTAATATCTCTAGCCGCTTTAGAAGCCCTAATCATCACCGTCTCGGGGCCCACGTAATCGCTACGCCGGAACACCATCCTTCTCTCGTCAGAGAACGTCATCCGGGGGTCACCCTTGCCTGCGATGGCGTCGCAGATCCCTTCTGAGCACAGCACCGCCACTATTATGCCGCCCCTCCTAGCCTCCTCCTTAAACCAGCCTGGCAGGTCCTTCGGAGCCTTATCAGCCCTGATACCAATAATGCAGTCACCCCTCGGAGTCAGGTAGTCGTCCCTTGTGACCTCGAATGTAGACTTGTGGGTGGCCCTCACGTTACTGTGGCCGACAGCGCTAACCACGATCCAGGGCTGAGCCGCCCGTAGCCTGCTGACGCTCCCCAAGCCTGCCATCCTAGCAGGGTATCCTAGGTAAATGGAGCCGAAAGAAACTAGGGTATAGGAGTGTATATCGAGTCGTGTGGGATAGCGTCTTGAAGGGGGATGTATACTTCGCTGAGAAGAGAAAGGCTATGGTGGAGGAGGTTAAGGCTAAGGGGCTAGCTTCTAACCCCCGCGTACTTGAAGCTCTCATGAAGGTTCCCCGCCACCTATTCGTGCCTAGAGAATACATTGACATGGCCTACGAGGACCGGCCTCTCCCAATAGGCTATGGACAAACTATAAGCGCTCCAGGGGTAGTGGCGCGGATCGCCGAGCTACTAGACCCTCAGCCAGGCGAGAAGGTCCTAGACGTGGGGACTGGAAGCGGGTACCAGGCTGCAGTCCTGGCTGAGCTAGTAGCTCCAAGCGAGGCCCCAAGGGAGTCCTGGGGGCATGTATGGAGCATCGAGATCATAGAGGAGCTGGCTGAAGCTGCTAAGAGTAACCTGAGGGAGGCTGGCTATATTGATAGGGTTACTGTGGTGGTAGGCGACGGTTCTATGGGTTACGAGCCCGAGGCTCCATATCATAGAATAGCTGTGGGGGCTGCAGCCCCCCGTATACCAGAGCCTCTAGTAGATCAACTAACTCCAGGCGGTAGGCTAGTGATCCCTATTGGAGATAGGTTCGTGCAGAAGCTTACCGTCGTGGAGAAGGGGGGTGATGGTAGTGTTAGGGTGTGGAGTGATATCGAGGTTCTCTTTGTACCTCTCACTGGGAGGTATGGGTTTAGGGAGGGTGGCGAGGGCTTCGAAAAGTCCCATTTAACCCTTTAGCTTGATAGCTCCTTGTAAACTGGGGGGTTAACATTGGGTCGTTGACTTTAAGCCCTTAGCCTCTCATAGCCTCAACGACTCTGGGTGCCTTGTAGAGTGGGCTTTGAGGAAGCCCTTACGATAGCAGTGTTCCTGGTGGTAGTTGTAGGCATAATACTTAGGGTTGTAGATGAGAGTGTCTTGGCCCTTGCGGGGTTAGTAGTGATAGTCGCTCTAACCGCCTACGAGCCGGGAGAGGCGTTTAAAGCGGTAGACTGGAACGTCATCTTCATACTACTTGGCATGTGGATAATTACAGGGTACCTTATCGAGGCGGGGCTTGCCGAGAGGATTACAGCATGGGCTGTGTCGCGCGTCTCAAGCTACCCCCTCTTCCTCTTCACCATGTGCCTCGTCTCTGGGTTCATATCAATGTTTGTTGACAACGTCCTCGTAATACTCCTCCTTGGTAGTATTGTTGTGGAGGTGGCTAGGAGGTCTGGAAGAAACCCTGTGATGGCAGTGCTCTTAATAGGATTTTCGGCTAACTTCATGGGCACGGCACTACTAATGGGAGACTTACCCCCGCAGCTACTTCATAGCGTTGCGGGAGCAGAGTTCCTAGATTTCATATGGAATAGGGGGAGGCCCAGCAGCTTCCCCCTCCTAACGGTGACATTCATCCTGACACTCGCCCTAATGTACCTATTGTTTATGAGGAGAGAGAGGGGCCGTGTCGGCTTAGAGAACATAAAGGTTGAAGCCAGGGGTTCCAGACTACTCTTACTGGTTAGCCTAGCGTTCTTCGCGGCGACTGTGGTAGGGATGGCGATCCGCCCCCTATTAGGGGTGGAGCTGGGATTCATTACCATGACAGGCGCCGCCCTGCTGGCGCTCACAGTGGAGGTCCTGCGGAGGCTTGGGGTGGAGAGCGGCTTACCCAGCTTCGAGAGGATCCTCCAGGAAAGAGTGGAGTGGAGGGCACTCCTATTCTACGCCACCCTATTCTCCCTAGTGGGGGGACTTAAGGAGGCTGGGATCCTCGAGGCTATTGCTGAGCGCGTTACACCGCTCCTTAACGCGGACCCCGTGATAGCTTACACAGTATTCTACTGGGTCGTAGCGGCCTTTAGCTATATAGTAGAGCACGACGCTCTCCTACTCACATTCCTCTACGTCGTTAGAGACGCTTCTGAAATAGCCGGTGTGGATGCTTGGCCTATATACTGGGGCATGGCGTGGTCTGCAACACTAGCCAGCAATGCCACTGTGGCTGCAGCTCCGGCACTCTACGTTGCAGTAGCTATAGCCGAGAAGGCCGGGTACAAAGTGACCCCCCGCGAGTTCCTCAAGTACTCCCTGACGTTCTCCACATCATCACTAATAATACATTATATCATAACACTACCGATATGGGGCACCGGCTAAAGTTAAATACGACCCTACTCCTCACATATAAAACAATATTAATCCCGTCCATCGGATAGCCGAACGGGTGCATGAAGTGGTTAAACTATGCCCCGTATGTGGAGTAGAACTCAAGCCCAGGATAGTCTATGAGATCGAAGTTGACTTTTGCCCTAAGTGCGGTGGCGTCTGGCTTGACGGCGGCGAGCTTAACAAGCTTATAAGCAGAGTTAGGGAGTATGAGCAGGAATACTATGCCCACGACGAGTATAAGAGGTTTGAAGAAGAGAAGGTTAAGAGGAAGAAGAAGAGAAGTTTCTTCGAGTTCATAGAGGACCTCTTCGAGTTCGGCTAGCGTCCCATCTTACCTTTTTCAGACAATAACACAGCAGCTATTATGAGAGCGGCTCCCAGGCTCTGGCTGGCAGTGAGCCTTTCATCCAGTAGTAGCCTTGAAAAGGCAGCAGCGAATACCGGTTCCAACTGATATATTATAGTGGCGGCTGCAGGGTTAACATAGCGTTGACCCCACACTTGGAGTGCGAATGCCGTGACACCAGGGCCCGCAGCTAGATAGACTATTAGTAGCATAGTGGCGGGCTTAGGGATGTCTAGCCCGTCGTCTGCTAGGTCCGGAATAATGAATAGCGTTGAGATAGCTAGCTGAGCTGCAGTGAATACTAGAGGGTCGCTCCTACTATACCTGTCAACCACTATGACCTGAGCCGCCCACATGAAGGAAGACGCTACTACGAGGACATCCCCTACATTGAATGACGCGTGAGGGCGAGTTAGAAGTACTACGCCCATGAGGGCTGCGAATAGTGGTAAGGCTAGCCTAGCCGTGTAGCGGCCCGAGGTAGAGGCCACGTAGGCGTGAACCCAGAGCATGTGGAGAGCAGTGAGGAAGGCACTGTTACTCGCCGTAGTCAAGCCAGTACCCCAACCCTGAAGCCACAAGCCCAGCGAGTAGAAGACCCCCGCTACAATACCCCCCTTGACGTCCCTCAGACTCAACCCGCCGATAGCAAGCCTATATACTATATAGGGGGCTAGTAATGCGAGGCTTACAGCACCCCTTAGCCACGTGTAAGTAACCTCACCCACATCCTCAACCACAACCTTTATCGCGGGGAAGCTAGAGCCCCAGAGGAGCGTCGTAAGTATAAGTGCCACTACACCACCAACATACCTCCCCCTACCACCCACCTTAGAAGGCACCAAAGCGCGTGAAAGCTCCCGACGAAGAGAGTTAAAGGGTTATGCCCTTCGGAAGGATCCTGCAGGGTCTTAGGAGCTTCATTTAGGGGACTTACCCACCATGTAATACTTTAAGCTGGTAGCGGGCCTGGAGGCGGGGGAAACTGGTTATCACCTCGGGGCACGCTTGGACGCTTAGTTGGGGGTTCCTAGTAGTTGGCCTGCGGCGCTATGGTTAGCAGGGGAGGCGCAGTACTGCTGGGATGCACAACGTCTGCCGACGGCTATTATAGGGGGAGGCCTGTGAGGGTTGTGACCCACGCCCACAGGGACCACTTGTTGGGTATTGAGAGGAGTGTTAGGGAAAGCGTGATCATCGTGGCTAACCCCTATACTCTCGAGATGATGGAGGTCCTAGGGTATAGGGTGCCCCCGGAGAAGGCTGCTCCCCTCCCCTACAGGGCCTCCCTCGAGTACGATGGAGAGAGGATTACGCTCGTTGAGGCTAGGCATATCGCTGGTAGTAGCCAGGTCCTGCTGGAGACGTCACAGGGTAGCTATGGCTACACAAGCGACTTCAAAATGCCTGGAACACCCCCACTGAAAGGCCTTGACGTCCTAGT
Organism: Aeropyrum sp.; assembly: GCA_015523465.1. GTDB lineage: Archaea > Thermoproteota > Thermoprotei_A > Sulfolobales > Acidilobaceae > Aeropyrum. Next base: position 14,702 of record WAKF01000036.1, on the reverse strand, counting down.
GATTGACGCTACCTACGGGGACCCTGCTCTGCAGAGGAGGTGGGGTGAGTGGGACGCCATAGCGGCGCTCATAGAGATAATAGAAAGGTTCATACGAGAGGGGCCTGTCTGGGTCTACGGCTACCACGGGAAGCTACAGGAAGTTATGGCTCAGCTCAGAGTGAGGGGAGTAGGATACCATTTCCTAGCAGACCCTATAACCTTGAGGCTTGCCGAGATTGCCTCGAGGTTCTACAACGTCCCTCTAGACCCCGTAGGGATGTTCCAGGGGGAGGAGGTCTACGACTCCATAGTGATATTCTTACACTCGACCCGCTTCTCAAGCTACCGGAGGAGGCCTGGAGTGCATGTACGCCTCACAGGCTGGGAGATGAGGGCTCCAGCGGCGTTAGCAGGGAATAGGGTGATAAACGTCTCCTTCAGCGACCACGCCACCCTGAGGGAGATAGTTGAGTACCTAGACGATGCCAGGCCCAGGCTCGTCCTCGTAGACGCCTACCGGGGTAGGAGTGCAATGCTCACTGCAAGATACCTTGAAAGAACTCTGGGTTTGAAGGTCCTACCGAGCCCCCCTCACGGGTTCTAGATGCTTCACTTTCGCTCTGCGACAAGGGTTGCCAGTCCCCCCTCCCCCTCCCCTGTTAAAGGATTGGAACCCTATACCACATTATCGGGTGAAGGGGGTTAAGCCAGGCTCAGGGGGCTAGCGTCGTGGCGCCTGGTAGAGGCTTACAGGTTAAGCTGAGGCTCATAAAGGCTTACTTTGACATGGAGTACGTTAAAGTAGTGTTCATACGTGACCACCCCTCACTACCTACTCCAGGTGGTATAATTAATGCGAGGCGGGGTGACGAGATAGAGCTGCCTAGGTGGCAGGCTAGGCTCCTCGAGAACGAGGGTTACGTTGAGGTTAGGGACCCGGAGATAGATATCGATTTCATAAGCAGGGTCCACTATAACGAGGTTAAGAAGCAGGCTGCAAACAGGCTAGCAGACGTGCCCCCCAGCTTCTATAGGGGTGTAAGGGAGCTAGTTGAAAAGATAGATAGGGCGTTGCTCGAGAAGCCTAGCCACATGCTGGTTACCGACAGAGAGAGCATTGAGAGGCTCGTGCTTCAGATAGCGCAGAGGAGGCTCTCTAAGATGGTAAGGCTGGCACTCACAGGAAGCGGGGGAGAGGTTGCCGGCAAGCTCACCCCGGAGGAAGCCCTTGTCATGAAGTCCCTCGAAGACACTGTTAACGCCTGGAACAGGTTCGTATCCTCCCTCTTCGAGAGGAGGTGACTTAGGGGTGGCTGAGGCGGGGGCGGCCCTAGAGGTACCTGTGGGGGAGAAGTTTAGGGAGTTCCTCGAGAACTTTAGGGATTCTAGGGGGCGTCTCAAGTACCTCGAGGAAATAAGGAAGATGATCGACTTCGAGAGGACTAGTATCACGGTCGAGTTTAAGGATCTCTACCGCTACGACCCTGGGATGGCTAATATGCTCCTAGAGAGGCCCCGGGAGTTCCTGAGGGAGGCTGGCGAGGCTCTCAGAGAGGTAGTTGCCCTGGAGAGCCCTGAGTATGCCGAGAAGAAGAGGGAGTTCACTCCCAGGTTTGTAGGCCTCTTCGACTCAGTGAGGATCAGGGATATTGGGAGCGAGCATGTGGGGAAGCTAGTGCAGATCGAGGGGATAGTGACTAGGATGCACCCCAGGGCTACCAGGATGATCAGGGCTTACTTCCGCCACGATAAGTGTGGGGGCGAGTTCCGGTGGCCTATGAGCGAGAATGAGATACTCGGGGAGAAGGTTGAGAGGCCTGGTATATGCCCGGTGTGTGGCGAGGGTGGCGGTAAGTTCACGCTGGTTAGGGAGAAGGGCGAGTTTATTGACTGGCAGAAGATAGTCGTGCAAGAAAGGCCTGAGGATGTGCCTGGAGGGCAGATACCTAGGAGCATAGAGGTGCACCTGACTAAGGACCTGGTGGAGTCTGTTAGGCCCGGTGACAGGGTGAAGGTCGTAGGTATAGTGGGGCTGGAGCAATACAGCTCTACCGGCACCCTCTACGGCCTCTACATGGAGGCTAACAGTGTCGTACTGGAGGAGAAGGTGCTTGAGGAGATCACGATTAGCAAGGAGGACGAGGTTAAGATACTTGAGCTGGCTAGGGACCCGTGGATCAGGGAGAGGATAGTAGCCAGTATAGCACCTACAATCTACGGGCACTGGGACCTGAAGGAGGCCATAGCACTCCTACTCTTCGGCGGCGTACCCAAGCAGAGGCCCGACGGCACAAGGACGAGGGGCGATGTCCACGTTCTCTTCGTGGGCGACCCTGGAGCCGCTAAGAGCCAGCTACTACAGAGCGCCGCTAGGATAGCCCCTAGGGTAGTGTATACTACGGGGAAGGGTAGCACCGCTGCAGGGCTTACTGCCGCTGTGCTAAGAGACCCCAGGACCGGGGAGTACTACCTGGAAGCCGGGGCCCTGGTACTGGCTGATGGGGGGGTAGCTGTTATAGACGAGTTCGATAAGATGAGCAAGGATGATAGGGGTGTGATACACGAGGCTATGGAGCAGCAGACAGTCAGCATAGCTAAGGCAGGGATAAAAGCTACCCTTAGCGCCAGGGCTAGCGTGCTAGCAGCAGGCAACCCCAAGTTCGGCTACTACGACCCCTCTAAGAGCTTCGTCGACAACGTGGACCTCCCGGCACCGATAATCTCGAGGTTCGACCTGATATTCGTTGTGAGGGATATTATTGATAGGAGGAGGGATGAAATGCTTGCCAGCTACGTGCTAGAGGTTCATAGTAACGTGGAGAAGTTTAGCCCCGATATTGACCTAGACCTGCTCAGGAAGTACATTGCATATGCTAGGAAGTACGTGAAGCCCAAACTCACGCCTCAGGCTAAGAGGCTGCTCAAGGAGTTCTACGTTGAAATGAGGAACTCGGCGCTCCAGTACTCAAGTCAGGAAGGGGCCAAGCCCATCCCGATAACGGCGAGGCAGCTCGAGGCCTTGATCAGGCTAACCGAGGCCTACGCTAGGATGGCCCTCAAAACTGAGGCTACGGAGGAGGACGCAATCGCGGCTATCAGGATAATGCTATCGGTGCTCTCGAGCATAGGCCTAGATATAGAGACGGGGTCTATAGACGTTGGTATCATAATGACTGGGGCTAGCTTCCACACTAGGAAGGTTATGGGGCTCGTGACGGACGTGATCAAGGAGATCGTATTGGAGGGTGGGAAGCCCTGTGCCAAGGCGCCCGAGATCGAGAAGGTGATGTCTGAGAGGTACAAGGTTCCACCTGAGAAGGTGAGGGACGTGCTGGAGAAGCTGTATATGCAGGGCACGATATACCAGGTTAGGAGCGACTGCTACAAGGTTGCCTAAGGGCTGGTGCAAGGGTTTGGATGGTCTAGAGCCTATACCAGAGACTGCTACCTGGGTTACACAGAGGCTAGCGGAGGTCCTAGGCTACACCCGCCTCTTCCCCCCACAAAGGCAAGCCCTGGAGGCGGGGGTTGAGAGGGGGGAGAGCCTACTGGTAGCAGCCCCGACGGGGGCCGGCAAGTCCTTCATAGCGTTGGTTGCATGCGCAAACGCCCTAGCCACAAGGGGTGGCAGGGCGTTCTACGTAGCGCCCCTAAGGAGCATAGCCCAGGAAAAGTACGCTGAGTTTAGAGTCCTCGAGAAGCTGGGATTCAAGGTTAGGGTTAGCATTGGCGACTATACTGAGGGGCCTCCAGACGCAGACGTCATCGTATCTACATACGAGAAGCTTGATGCAATGCTCAGAAGCCACCCAGGCCTTACGGACGAGATAACTGTGCTAGTAGTAGACGAAATCCACATGGTAGGTAGCCCCGATAGAGGCCCAGCCCTCGAGGGCTTGATAGCGAGGCTACTCTCCACAAGCAGCCCTCCCCAGATCGTAGCCCTAAGTGCCACAATACCAAACGCTGAGGAGATTGCAGAGTGGCTTAGCGCCAGACTCGTGAAGAGCGGCTGGAGGCCCGTCCCCCTTAGGGAGGCAGTCTTCAAGGACTACAGGCTCCACTACCCCGACGGGAGCGAGAGGAGTGTTAGGAGGCTTACTGGGCTCCCCGACGTAGACCTCGCATGGGAGACCATTGAGGGTGGGGGTCAAGCGCTAGTATTCACCCAGTCTAGGAGGAGGGCTGCTAGCCTTGCTAAGAGGGCTGCTGATAGGCTTGGACTATCAGATGCTGAGTGCCGGGAGGTTGGTAGGGAGCTGGGAAGGGGTGGCTGGGGCCCGGCTTCCCTCAGGGAAGAGCTGGCCAAGCTAGCTTCTAGGTGTGTGGCCTACCACCATGCAGGCTTGCCGATGCAGGCTAGGACTACTGTTGAGGACGCTTTTAGGAGGGGTGTGTTGAAGGTTGTGTACTCAACTCCCACGCTGGCTGCTGGAGTTAACCTACCTGCGAGGAGGGTTATAGTAGACGACTATTACAGGTACTCGGGCGGCGTGAAGGTTCCCATAGGTGTTGGAGAGTATAAGCAGCTAGCCGGGAGGGCCGGGAGGCCTGGGTATGACGTTGAAGGCGAAGCTGTAATAGTTGCTCACGGCTACGACTCCCCCAGGGAGCTTATAGACTACTACATACTGGGGGAGCCGGAGCCCGTTGAAAGCAGGCTCGGGGGGCTTAGAGGGCTAAGGCACATGATCCTGGGCCTCACAGCCTCCGGAGCGGCTAATAGCATTGAAGGGGTGTCTAGGGTCCTAAAGGCTACGTTGTATAACGTGCAAAGGAGCCTGTCTAGGAGGCTCGTTGAAAGGGCTGTGAAGGACCTCAGGGAGTGGGGTCTAGTCGAGGTTAATGGCAAGTCGATCACAGCCACTCCCCTGGGGGTGGAGGTTGCAAGGCTCTACCTAGACCCCGAGAACGTGCCTATAGTTAGGTCTGTAGCGAGCAAGGTTAGGGTTGAAGACGAGCTCAGCTTACTCTACCTGGTAACCCTTAGCCCCGACATGACGCTTCTACCATCACCCCCAAGGGAGGCTAGGAAGGTCCTGGAGGAGGCCTACAGAAGGTCGCCTCATATAACGGAGCTAGTAGACCCCTACGATGAGGAGGACGTTAGGAGGCTTAAGACGGCACTGGTACTATTTTCATGGGTTAACGAGGATAGCGATGATGAAATATACGAGGCGTGGGGTGTAGCTCCCGGGGACCTGGCTGCAGCCGTAGACACTGCAGAGTGGATTGCCAGCTCTCTCTCGAGGATAGCGGTCGAGCTAGGACTACCCGAGGACGCTCGAGGGCTCCTAAGGGTCATGGCCTTGAGGATAAAGTATGGGGTAAGAGAGGAGCTACTCCAGCTAGTACAAATACCCGGGGTAGGTAGGGTTAAGGCTAGGCTACTCTACAACGCAGGCTACCGGAGCCTACACGACCTGGCATCCGCTAAGGTGCAAGACCTGCTCAGGATTAAGGGTGTAGGCCCAGCCACTGTAAAGAATATAATGGAGGCCCTGGGTAGGAGTGGAGAGGCCTCTCACCTAGATAGGCTTGCAGACGCTGAGAAAAAAGGCCTAGCAGCCTTCATGGAGGATTAACCTCCGGAGAGAGCTAAGCATGAGTACCCTAAACCCTCCCCCACCAGGTCACACCCTCCAACGATTTCTAGCTAGGTCCTATCCCTAGCATCCAGCCTTCAGCCTACGATACACTAATACACTAAATTATACACTATACCGTTGAAAGCCTGCAATGGTCTAGTACCATTCATAATACGTCTATGAGGAGTAACCGAGGTGGCCATCATATCAGTGGCCCTAACCGCTTTACCCAAGCTTAAAGGGGCGTTACCGGATGCATGCGGGCTATCATGGTAAACGTGCCTGCCTAGAGCATGGAATCCCCAGCTTATAATTAGAAGGGAAGGCTACTCTACCTTAGGGCTTCCGGGAGGCGGACCCTAATTATTCTCGGCCTTTAAGGATGAGCCCGGGAAACCTAATTAAGGAGCAGGCCCTACATATCTAGACGGAGCCCCCGCAGCCGCTGCTGGGGGTGACGAGGAAGAGAGTCTCCTGAATCGTGGGATGTGGAGAGCCGGAACGTAGGACCTGGCGTGGCTGCGGGGGGTTGAGGGGTAGGTTATGGTCGAGGCGGCTGTTGTAGGCTTGGGTAACGTGGGGCTTAGGCTTGCTTACGACCTAGCCTCACGGGGCTATAAGGTGCTGGGATTTGATAGTAGGGGTTCTAGGGTTGAGAGGGCACGGAAGCTCGGGCTGGAGGCTACCACTATAGATGCGCTCAGCGCTAACATTGTCTACTCGAAGGTGGAGTCTGCGTCTGTAGTTGCTGTGGCAATGCCTAGCGAGATAGGCTCCAGGCTCTCGGTGGAGCTGGCTTCGCGGGGGCTTAGAGTGGTGGATGTATCACTCCTCCACACGCCTCCTATAAGGCCTGTGAAGGGGCTTCTGGTAGCTGAGGCTGGCGCTTCGCCAGGCCTTACCACGCTACTAGCAGAGGCGGCTTTGAAGAGGCGTGGCGAGGGGGGCGACCTACTTGTAGCTGCTGGGAGCGTCAGCCTTGACCCTGAGGCTCCTCTAGGCCACGCTGCCACCTGGAACGTGTGGGATTTTCTCAGGGAGTACATGGAGCCTGGGGTTGTGGTGGTGGATGGCAGGGTTGCTATGGTCGATCCCCTAGACCCTGAGTCGTGGATCGAGCTTGAGTGGCCCGGCGTAGGTAGGCTTGAGTGCTTCGTGGGTGGCGGGCTTAAGAGGTTCTTGGCTAAGAAGGCGCCCAAGCTGAGGAGAGGATTAGAGTGTAGTGTTAGGAGGCCGGGCCACCTAAAGGCTATGAAGCTTCTAAGGGACCTAGGCCTCTTATCCGACGCTCCAGTGAAGGCTAGCGGTTGTCCTGTGAGACCTCTAGACCTCCTTGCACGCCTCCTTGAGAGGAAGAGTGGAGGCTATAAGGACCTAGCGCTTGTCTACGTGGAGTACCGGGGCCCTGGAGGGAGGGATTCATGGTTGCTGAGCATGGAGTGGAGTGAGGGGTGGAGTGCCACGTCACAGCTAGTCGGGGGTATGCAGGCCACGTTCACAGAGCTAGTCATAAATGGGCTCCTCGACGATATCAATGGTGTGGTGTACCCCGAGGACCTCGCTTCCATAGGCCTAGAATCTAAGGTCCTAAGCCTGGCGGCTGAGAGAGGGATCGCCGCTACAAATGGCGATGTAAAACTGCTAAGCAACCTCCTCCGGTAGCCCTACGTCAAGCTTAAGGCTTAGAGGGAGCATTAATAATAGTATGGTGCTGCTCCCGAGAAGGTGTCCTCTTATGTCCGAGAGGTTCCTGAGAGACCTACTCTCCCGGAGGGATCCTCACGGCTACTATGTAATCCCTGCAAGGCCCGAGGCTAGGAGGGTCGTTGAGGGCCTCTCCGGCGGTGAGGCCATAATAGTGGATGCGGCTGACGTTATACTAGTTAAGGTTAGGAGTAGGAGTACCGCCTCTAAGATACTGAGAGTCCTCAACCGGAAAGGCCTACTAGCCCTCCCGGACAGGGACTTGGAGGAGATGGAGGAAGAGGACGAGGCTAGGTACGGGCCTGAAATGGAAGTTTGAGGGAAAGGGCTTAAAACCGGGACTCCATAGACTGGTGTCAACGTGGAGACGCCCCTCCAATAAAAACTTCAACGTGCAACCCAGGTGTGGAGGGAGGCTATCTTGTCCTCTGAGGGTAGGACCTTAGCCCAGGTTATAGCTGAGTGGGCCTCAAACCTGTCGTACAAGGACATCCCAGAGAGCGTGGTGGAAGAGGTTAAGAAGAGGTTCGTTGACACAGTCGCGGTGGGAGTAGCGGCTCACGGGGAAGAGCCTGTTAGGATTGCATACTCGATAGCCTGGGGGACGGCTGGCGGGAGGCTCGCAACCCTACTCTGGGGTACTCAATCGAGGGCTGCAGCAGATCATGCGACATTCGCTAACGGCTGCGCAGTCCGCTACTTCGACTTCAACGACACCTACCTCTCCAAGGAGGCCCTCCACCCCAGCGACACGATCCCAGCCGTAATGGCTGCAGCCGAGGTGGCGGACGCTGATGGGAGGAGGGTTATAGAGGGCATCGTGGCTGCCTATGAAGTTGCGGCTAGGCTAGCCGACAGTTATAGTGTGAGGGGTAGGGGGTGGGATCACACTGTCTACATAGGGATAGCCTCGGCCGTAGGGGCTGCGAAGGTCCTAGGCCTAGACGCTCGGGGGATCGAGCAGGCTATCAACATAGAAGTTACGACGGGCCTAGCACTCAGGCAGACGAGGGCCGGGGAGCTCAGCATGTGGAAGGGGTGTGCTGCAGCTCACGCAGCGAGGAACGGGCTCTTTGCAGCCCTCTTAGCATGGCAGGGTATGACAGGGCCCTCCCCGGTATTCGAGGGTAAGTTCGGCTTCTTCAAGGTGGCTTTGTGCGGCGAAGAGTTCAAGCTAGCGCCACTGGGTGAGGGGGGCTTCAAGGTCATGGAGACTAGCATAAAGTACTGGCCCGTCGAGTACCACTCTATGAGTGCTGTTGAGGCGGCCCTCAAGATCAGGGAGAGGGCTGGGGAGATAAGGCCTGAAGATGTTGAGTCCGTCGAAGTCAAGACTTTCACAGTTAGCTACAAGATCATAGTTGAGGACCCGGAGAAGTGGGATCCCAAGACCCGGGAGACTGCAGACCACAGCCTACCCTACATAGTAGCTGCAGCCCTCCTAGACGGCAGGGTATGGCTAGATACGTTCAAGCCAGAGAGGTTCCTGGCGGAGGATGTAAGGAAGATTATGAGGAAGATGAGGATAAGCGTTGACCCAGAATACGATAAGATTTACCCGGAGGGCATACCAAACAAGATTATAGTCAAGCTAAGGGACGGTAGGACCTACGAGGAAGAGTCAATATACCCGCCAGGACACTTCAAAAACCCCCTCACAAGGGATGGGGTTGAGGAGAAGGCTAAGAAGCTCCTAGAACCCCTAGTAGGTGGCGGCAGGCTCAAGGAGTTCCTAGACGAGGCCTGGAGGCTGGAGGACCTACGAAGGCCCTACGAGATAGTGAGGAGCCTCTCTCTAGAGGGGTAGGGTGATCTACGTGACTATCACAACCATGCTAGGGGCCGTAGAGCTGGGAGGGCTCCCCCGGCTAGCTGTTTACGATGAGAAGCAGGGATGCTTCAGGCCTGTCTCACGCGACGTACTCAGAGTTTTCCCCGAGCCCCGAGACTTCTACACCTCGACCCCCCACTCCCTTAAGCTGCTAGACACCCTTAGAGAATCCTTAGAGGACCAGTGCGTAAGCCTTGAAAAACCCTTGCCTCCGCCATACAGGCCCCCTAACCTATGGGGTGTTGGAAGGAGTTTCAGGGCTCATGCTGAGGAGATGGGGATGGAGGCTAGGATAGCCTTCTTCGTAAAGTCTACTTACAGTATAGTGGGGCATAGGCACCCCATACTCGTGCCTCCAGGCTACTCGAAGGCTGACTACGAGGGTGAGATGGCAGTTATCGTGGGGAGAAGGCTTAGGAGCGCCTCCCCGAGGGAGGCTGGCGAGGCTGTAGTAGGCTATACTGCAGTCAACGACGTGACTGAGAGGAGGCTTCAGGACGAGATGAGCTGGAGCATAGCTAAGAGCCTAGACACCTTCGGCCCCCTAGGACCTGCGGTAGCACTCGTAGAAGGCCCGGGAGACCTTGAAGGCCTGTGCGTGGAGACGCTTCTAAACGGGGAGAGGGTTCAAAGGGGCTGTGTGAGCGATATGGTAGCCTCGATACCGGAGATACTCTCAAGGCTCTCGAGCATAGTAACCCTCAGGCCCGGCGACATAGTAATGCTCGGAACCCCTCCGGGCGTTGGCCACGCTAGGAGCCCCCCAAGGTACCTGAAGCCGGGGGATGTGGTGGAGGTTAGGGTGTCGGGGCTACCAGGCCTAGTGAACCCTGTAGCCTCTGGGTGAAGGCTTGTGAGCATACTAGAGCTACTCCACTCTCACCCTCCTAGGTATGGGCCTGAGTGGGGTAGCGGGGGGATATTTGGCCTCAAGTACCATAGGGGGTTCCTCTACTACACTCTAGCCTTCGAGGGGGAAGCCCACTTCGTCTCGAAAGATGGCGTTAGGATTACGTATGACTTCGCCCTCGTAGGACCTCCCCCTACCTCCGGCGGCGACACGTACAACGCTGTTGACGCTGTTGACGACACGATATTCTTTGGGGGGTGGGTCCATGCACCCGCAGTCTATAAGGGAGAGGGGCGGATATCTTTCGTCAACAAGTATAGCCACGTCCACTATTTCGACACAAGCGACTTGAAGGTAAGGCTATTGTGGAGGGAGGGGCTGGGTCATGAAGAGCTGTGGGCCGGGGAGGTGACGGACCTCATATACAACCCTGTGAGGGACGAGCTACTAGCCGCTAGGGGCGACGGGCACGACAGGCTTGGCGTCTACAGTATTGACATGAAGGGGAGGTCTTCAAGGATATCGGATAGAAGAAGCCTTAAAGGTGCCATACTAGCGGACTATGCGTGCTTCGACTACATGGATCCAGAGACCCTGGAAGTCCGGGGGGTTCACTGCTACAACCTCGCAACCCTTAAGGGGGTTGAGGTGGACCTTGAGAGTGCACCCAGCGTTGACGGGGTAGGACCTGCGAGCCCCGTCCCCGGGGTGGTAGCCTCTAGCCACGGAAGACTCATGGTGTTTGTGAGGGGCGGAGTCTTCGTAGGCGACCCGCTGGGGAGTCTAGACGACCCGATGAAGTTCGTCCGGCTCCTAGACCTCGGCGCTTCAGGCTACGGGCCATTCAGGACTATGGCTAAAAGCGTGGGGGGTGGGGTGCTGGTGGCGTTCAACTCCTACACCCACGCTGTGAGGAGGACCTACAGGGGCGCTGAGAGGGTGCCGGAGAAGGAGGCCCTAGACGCCATACTAGCCCCCACACTACTCCTCTACATAACCCCGCCCACAGCGAGGATAGTGGGGGTCCTGGGAGCCCGGGTCACGGGGTTAGAGCTTGTAGGCGACAAGATACTGCTCGCTACCAACACTGACGCCAACTACATGAGGCTAGATGCAACCCCCATAGACACGGGGCATAGAGGCTTCATAGCCCTCCCCCAGGAAACCCTCCAGTCGACACCTCCCCCAGCGAGAATCCACTTCAGGCTACCTGAGGGCTGGGGTGGGACCTTCGGGGGAATACCTCTAGAGGGCTATAAGAGGCCCGAACTCAAGGTCGAGGCTGGAGGAGACGCAACCCTATACGTAGCAGAGTACGACCTAGCAATGCCCCATCCACTATCCAGGGTAGAGAAGTACCAGCTAGCTAGGGGGTGGAACGTGATTGACTTATCAGGCTTCGGAAACAGCATAGTGTCATTCAGGGTCGAGGGTGGAGGTCTTCTCAGGGCTCTCGTCGACCTGAAGTAGCCTTAGAAGGGCCGAAGCAATATAGTCTTGCCGCTCTAGAGGAAAAACGTCTGGAGGCCGGAACTCGTGGATATATGGATTGAGGCTGCCCGTGAGGCGGCCTCACGGGCTGTAGGTGGAGGTGGCGAAGCGGCTTTTCCCAGGCACATTGAGGCCTCGATCGAGGAGGTCTCGAGGATCGTGGCGTTTAGGGGGCGTTGTCCCCTCTGCGGGAAGGTCCTACCCACGCCCAGGGGATACTACCTCCACCTGACTAGAGTTCATATTAGGGAGCTTGCCGAGCTCATCCGCTCTCTCTCCGAGGGATTCGTAGAGGGGCGTCGCGGGGGATTAGTCTGAGCCACCTATCACCGTAGTCCGTCTCCAGGACCAGGTAGACGGGGATCCTCTCGCCAGCCTCCACCTCCACAGTACCCTCATGCACATAGTACTCCCCCTCGACCTCATGCCACTCTATGTCGTCCCGGGATAGCACGTAGTAACCTCCCTCGCCAGCCTTCCTCTCAAGCGTGTCAACGTAGATTACTCCAACCCTGCGTAGCCTGGAGGGCCTGTGCGTTATGTGCTTAGAGCCCCTACCCCTGAATCCTCCACCATACTCACCCTTGTAGATTCTATCCGGCATCTCAGCCTCGCCGGGCTTGTCAGCCTCCCTCTCCAACACCTCAGCCTCGATATCCAGGAAGTCGAACTTCTCCACTAGGGCCTCTGCGGTCAAGGCTACAACCTCCCAAGGGTCGCCCTTTACAGTCCTCTCCTCGTAGTGGACGGGCTTCAGGGCGTCTATCGTCACTGGGCCCGCCTTAACTAGGTCACGCTTAAACCCCCTAATGACAAGCTTAAGTAGCGCCAATACCCGGCACCCACGCAACATTATTCATTGCTGCAGCCTATCAAACCTTTGTGGTGGAGGTGCACTGGTTATTGAGTCGAGAGCCCCCCTCGACCAAGCTCTCGCCCGTCATGGACGAGATCATAGGAGAGACCGCTTTCGCATACCTAGCTGTAGCTAGGAAGCTCAGGGAGGAGGGTAAGAGGGTTATAAGCTTCGGCATCGGGCAGCCAGACTATGTAACCCCCTCGCACATAAGGGAAGCGGCTAAGAAGGCGTTGGACGAGGGGTTCACGGGCTATACTGAGACTGCGGGGATACCTGAGCTTAGGGAGGCTATAGCATGGTACCTTAACAGCCGCTACGGGGCCGGGGTGACCCCCAGTGAAGTTATAGTAACGACGGGGGCTAAGACGGCGATATTCATTGGGATGGCCGCCTACCTAAGGCCCGGAGACGAGGTGGTGATACCCGACCCCAGCTACTACGCTTACGCCCAGGTGGCCAAGCTGTTCGGAGCCCGCCCTGTCTACGTGCCCATGAGGTTTGTAGAGGGGGAGGGATTCAGGCTAGACATCGAGGCGATTGAGAATGCCGTCACGGAGAGGACTAGGATGATAGTGGTCAACAACCCCCACAACCCCACAGGCAACGTATTCCCCCCGGACCAGGTCGAAGCCCTCCTAGATATAGCCCGCAGGAAGGACCTACTAATACTAAGCGACGAGATATACGACAACTTCCTCTACCAGGGAGCCACGTTCAAAAGCTTCCTAAGCACCCCCGACTGGAGGGATCACGTAGTCTACGTTAACGGCTTCTCAAAGACCTTCAGCATGACGGGCTGGAGGCTAGGCTACCTAGTAGTGAGGGAGGAGGCTGCAAAGAGGATCGTAGACCTGGCAGTAACAGTATACAGTTGCCCGCCGAGCATAGCACAGAAGGCAGGGGTAGCGGCCCTTAAGGGAGACTGGAGCCCAGTGAGAGAGATGATCCAGGAATTCGAAGCCAGGGCAAAGATACTATATGAGAACCTCAAGGAAGCCCCAGGGATAGAAGCCTACATGCCGGAAGGAGCCTTCTACATGTTCCCAAGGGTAGCACGGCTACTAGAGAAGACAGGGCTAAACATAGAACAATTCGTAGAAAAACTACTATACGAGGAAGGAGTCCTAGTGCTACCAGGAACAAGCTTCCCAGAAAAAATAGGCAGGGAACACGTGAGAATAAGCTTCGCAACCTCCAGAAGCGAGGTAGCAGAAGGCTCAAAAATAATAGCCGCCTACGCAGAAAGACTCTGGAAACAACCCACAACTTAAACCCCCCACAACAGAAAACACAACCCCAGGGGGCGGCCGTCGTCTAGCCTGGACTAGGACGCCGGCCTTCCAAGCCGGCGATCCCGGGTTCAAATCCCGGCGGCCGCACCACTCTAAGCAGCATTAACCGATACCTCCTTTTCCATTTCTCTTAACCTATGTAACCCCGCCTCCGTTATTTTATAAACGCCCCTTCGCACTCTTTTAATATAGCCTTCCATGCGTAATCTTGAGATCCCCCAGTCTACGGTCGATCTCCATCTTACCTTGCCCGATTTCACTTTTTCAAGATCTGTGTACGTAAACTCTACTATCTCACTAACCTTATTCATAATACTCTTCCTACTTAAAGGTCCTCCGGCTTCCCGTAATATGTAGAGGATAAGGAATTGGGCTAGTTTCAAGTCTACTGGCCCTTTAACTTTACCCTTCTTTATTAAATCAAGCTTTTCACCTACTTCAGTTAGGCTTGATCTCTCAGCGTATGAGGCTTGTTGCACATATGATACTGAAATAGTGCTCACTGTTTTTATCTCTTCTCTTATAAGGGGCCTCCATAGAGCCAGAAGTTTTCTAACCACGTCTTCCAAGGGTTCCTCTAACAAGTTGATCTCTAATATTAACTCGCTTCCCAGCTTCATCATATTATAAACTTTCCAGACATTGCCATCCGTTATTATGAAGTATGGAATCTTATTATTCCAGCTATATCTGAATCCTAATTCTAGAATACCTTTCTCATCTATTTTCGTTCCTAGCTTTTTTGCCTCAAGGGCTATAAATTTAGTACCTTCGAGATAAAGTATATAATCAGGTGTGCCTCCTTCCTGGGTTTCTTCAGGTCTTACTAGATCGGGGTCTTCCGTATTCCAATCGAGAGCGCGAAGGAGAGGATCTATAAGTACGTAGCGTGTTAGTGCTTCACTATTTCTTAAAAGGTTGCTATATCTTTCGATGCGCCTTCTAAGCTCCTTTACAGTATCAAATAGATTATTCAAACTTCCTTACACCCTCTATATACATAGTAAATTCAATTAATTAAATTTTTCCATATTGTTTAAATGATGCACGTTCCGCCTTCACTCGCGATTACAATTTAAATATATCTCTCTACGTAATATACATT
>WAKF01000035.1 GCA_015523465.1 Aeropyrum sp. | reverse complement strand
GGAGCCACACCCGGCCCTCCCCGCCCTCAGGCGGCTCTGCGAAGAGGCTACTCTCCTCCATGAGCAGCACCTGGATCCACGACGCCACCCTCGATACGGAGGTCCTAACCCTACGTAGCCCCTCAACGCTACCCTGCAGTAGGGCCTCCTCAATGACCCTATACCTCACGGCCTCGGCGGCATCAAATACAAGCTCCGGGTCTCCTATCCTGTCGAGCGCCTCCCTTTTATCTAGGAGCGTTATCCTGTGCGGCCTTATCCTCGAGGCCCACTCAGCCAGGCTCTCGAGGGCTTCTACTACTGCTTTAGCCTCGGGCGTGTACCTCTCAACCTCCCTCGCAGCCTGCCTCAGCTCCCTAACCGAGACCCTCTCCTCGAGCAGCGTGTGGGCGTTTAGGAGGCTGTGAGCCTCGTCAACCACCACTACCAGGTCCTCGTAGCTCAGGGGCTCGAGGAACGCCTCGAATATGTCCTTCTTGAACAGGTAGGGGTACGTGGCGACTATGAATGTAGAGTCCTCTACCAGGCCCCTAAGAGCGAAGAAGGGGCATACTGAGAGCCTCTCAGCAGCCTCCCAGGCGAGCCTGTAGGCGCTGAATGACACTGTAGACTCTATGATCTCCCTCACGGGCCCGCTCCCCACCCTCCTAAGCTCCTCGTAGAAGCCGCAGGCACCCCTAGCCCTCAACAGCCTGCAGGCGGCCCAGAAGTCCTCCACAGGCGGCCCCCCAGAGCCGGGTGCTGATAGGAGGGGGCACATTCTACGGGCTGAGAAGAGGAAGGTGAAGCGGGCCCCAAACCTCTTAAGCTCCCTGACTACAGGGTCTATCTCGTTAACGGTGCGAACAGCATAGAGTACTCTCCCAGCCTCGGCCTTGAGGAGCCCGTAGATCACTGCGGCAGTCTTACCAAAGCCCGTAGGAGCCTTCACGACGAGGAGCCTACCCTCCCTGACAGCCTCCTCGACGGCCTCAGCTAGCTCCCTCTGCCCGGCCCTAAACTCCCTGTATGGGAACTCGACATCGCCCACCACTCAACACCCTAGCCGGGGGCGGGGTCTGGCAGCCACCGCCTCCGCACAGCCCCCGGGGGGCTACGGTGTTCGAGGTGTTCTTCACCCCCGCCCATAATAGCCTAGTGAGCCCCCAGGGAGTTAAGGGCCTAGCCCTTTAGTCCTGTGTTCTTGGGGGCTGGTGGCCTTGGCTAACTTGCTCTGGGAGGCTGTGTCCCTCTACGAGAGGTGGGCTTCTGGGGAGGACTTGGGGGAGGATGAGGTCTACAGGTTGTCGAGCCTCCTAGGCTCTCCTACTAGGAAGCTAGACGTCGCCCTCTCGAGGTACCGGGATGTGGTTGGGAGGCTTATTGAGGAGAGGTGCTCATCTGCGCCTGGGGGAGGGGAGGTTTGCATCTATACCTGGGCTAGGTGGGCTTTTAAGAGGTACTTCTCTGCGGCCTTGGACGCTGGTGGCACTGTGTTGTGGAAGAGGGGTGATGGTAGTGTTGTGCTCCTAGCCTACCCGTTGCACAGGGCTTTCGACGTTGGTGTTAGGGGTGTGAGTCTCCCGGGGGAGCCTGCGAGCCTCGCAGCTCCTAGGCTTGATGGGTGGCAGGTTAACGCTTACTGGGACCCAATGCTGGGGAGGTGGGAGATGGCTACCCGCTTCGTACTCCACAACATGAGGTTCACTGGGAGGAAGCTCACTGTAGCTGTGTACGGGGAGAGGATTAACCCTGTGGTGGAGGCCGCATGGGCTGTGGCTGAGAGGCTCGGGCTCGAGGGTAGGCTCGGGGGGTTTAAGGGTTGGACCCTCAGCTTCATGCTAATGCACAGGGAGCCTGCGACGGCCCTAAGGAGGCTCCCTAGTAAGGGTGACGTGGAGGACCTCAGGCTGGTGCTGCTAGCCGCTAGGAAGCCCGACGGAACCCTGCTAGACCCGCTGGAGAGCGTAGAGGTAGCTAGGAGCCTTGGGGTCGAGAGCCTGGGCTCCATGCTGCTGAAGGGCCTGGAGGAGCCTGGGAAGGCCTTGGAGGCCTCCCGCTCCCTAGTCTCCCACCCGGCAGTCTTCCTCTGGTACCGCGACGATAGGGAGCACCCGAGTATATACGAGGTCAAGTCGCAGGTCTACGAGGACTACGTGAAGGCCACTAGGGCCGGTGACGCCCGGAGCCTCCTAGTACTCCTAACCTCCGGCGTTGGGGAGGTGGAGGAGAGGCTTAGAGAAGCCCTGGGGGGCCTGGTGGACGAGGTTAAGAGTGCCTTGGGGGAGCTTGAGGACGCCATTAAGAGTGTGGGGGATCCGGAGGCCCTTAGGCAGCTCCTAGAGGCTGCGGGGATACAGCCTAAGCTAGCCTCCAGTGCCGCCAAGGCTCTGAGGGAGAAGCCTGAGAGGGCCCTCAGGATCGTGGCAGTAGCCTCCGTAGAGGGCTTCAAGGTTGAGGAGGCGGCGGAGGTCCTGCGAGGCGTATCTAAGGCTATAAAGGAGTCGGCGGGCTAGAACCCCGGATTCCCAGTGCTGCCTCAAGCTTCCGATTAAAACTCCGTGACTTAAACCTAATCTGTATGCAGAAGACTCCCAAAGGATCTGGGGGCGTTACGGAGAACCTAGAGGCGGGCTTCTAGACTTCCACCTCCTCCCCCTCAAACCTGACTCTAGCTAGGGGGAGCTCGTGTAGCGGTGCAGGCAGCGAGGTACCCCAAAGCTCCCTCTTCAATAGCTCCCTTACCGCTATCCTGATAGCCTCGCTCCGGCTACTATACCTTCCCGCTTTTACTAGCTCGTCTATCCCTCTAACGTACATCTCGGGCATCTTGACTGTTACCAGTCTCATCCCCGCATCACCGCTAACCCGCTTAGAAGGCCCCCCGTTTATGGGGGTACGTAGGCGGTAGCCACCCCGTCATACCCGCCCTCCCACAAAGTAGCAGAGGCATTCGAGACCTTAGAGCCTCCTCAGGGGCCTTAACCGCTGGTTAAGGCCTCCACTTCCACTAGCAACACGTGGGGGGTTAAGGAGGGGCTTGCCCGGCAGGGTCGTCGTCGAGGCTGGCTCTAGGCTCCACGCAGGCTTCTACATGGTAGACGCCTCGAAAGGGCTGTGGGGCTCGGCGGGCTTCTACATAGCCAGTCCCAGGCTCGTGGTGGAGGCTTGGGAGTGCGGGGGGGAGGTCCTAGACGCCCCGGGAGAGTATAGGGGGCTTATAGCGGAGGTCCTACAAGCCCTAGGAGCCCAGGGGGTCTGTGTTAGGCTCCACGAGGCACCTCCAAGGCACGTGGGGCTCGGGTCGACGACGCAGGCCTCACTAGCCATAGCTGCAGCAGTAGCTGAGTTGAGGGGAGAAGCCTTCAACCCCTTGGAGGCCGCTCGGAGGCTGGGGAGGGCTAAGGTCTCGGGTGTCGGCACCCTCCTATTCAAGCACGGGGGCTTCGTGGCGGACGCAGGCTCCCCAGACCCCCGGGGGCCCAGGCCCCTTGTTAGGCTTAGCGTGCCCGGGTGGTGGAGGTTCATAGTGTTACTACCCAAAGCCCCTAGGGGGCCCGGGGAGGCTGAGGAGGAGGCCCGGAGACTACTGGAACCACGTGACCCGGGTAGGGCTGGTGACATCATGGCCCGGGGGTTAGTGAGGCTAGCCTCGGGGGTTGCGAGGGAGGACCTCGGGGCAGCGTTGGAAGGGCTCAGGCTGATCCAGCTCGGGACCGGCATGTACTTCTCCAGGCTCCAGGGGGGAGTGTATAGGGGTGACCTGGCTAGGATCGTGGATGAAGCCTCCAGGAACGGTATGGTACTAGCTCAGAGTAGTTGGGGTCCTACGCTCTACACAATAACCAGCGTGGAGGATGCTGCGGGAGACGCTAGACTCTTAAAAAGTATTTGTGTGGAAGCGGGGCTAGAGTGTAGGTTAGTGGTGGCTGAGCCTAGGAACGCAGGATACAAGCTGAGAAAGACGGGATGAGAGAGACTCCATTCTACACTATCATGTCATCGGTAACTATGCTCACACCATGTACCTGGAAAGAATCTTTGATGCTATGCTTTATTGGTATTCAATTATAATAATATATAGTAATTTAGTTTTACAGATAATTTTTAATATTATAAGTTTCACGTGGCCTCCATTAGCACCCTCCGGGCGGGGGTAGATATTAAACTCTGGGCGGGCTTGGGGTC
>WAKF01000034.1 GCA_015523465.1 Aeropyrum sp. | reverse complement strand
CTCTACGGTGAGGGTAGGGCATTCAGTGCAGGGGCGGACGTGACTGCCTTCCAGGCTGCAACGCCAATAGACATACTTAAGTTTAGCAGGAAGTTCCAGGAGCTCACGCTGAAGATGCAGTTCTACACCAAGCCAATCATAGTGGCGATTAAGGGCTACGCCCTAGGAGGAGGCCTAGAAATAGCTATGAGCGGCGACATAAGAATAGCGAGCGAAGACGCAATGCTAGGCCAGCCAGAGATAAACCTAGGCTTCATACCGGGAGCAGGAGGCACACAGAGACTACCCAGACTAGTAGGGCCGTCAAGGGCGAAGGAGCTGATAATGACGGGCGACATGATACCGGCGAGGGAGGCTGAGAAGATCGGGCTGATTAACAGGGTCGTCCCCTTGGAGAGGCTCGAGGACGAGGCTAGAAGCCTAGCATTGAAGCTCGCAGAGAAGCCCCCGCTAGCGTTGATGGCCGCCAAGCTGGCAATAGATCACGGCCTAGAGAGCAACATATGGAGCGGGCTAGCCCTAGAGGCAAGCGTATTCAGCCTCCTATTCAGCACCGAGGACGTGATAGAGGGGGTAATGGCCTTCCTAGAGAAGAGGAAGCCCAAGTTCAAGGGTAGGTAGCGCCGGGGGGTAGGACCTACCCCTCCTAACCCCGCATTTTAAAGCCCAACATCCACCAGATACTATCCGGGCTCAGGTCCTACACCTGAGGGGTGCACATGGCATTGGAGAGTGGGGGTATAGAGTGTAGGGGTAGGAGGGTCGTGTTTAAGAGCTACATGGAGGTCCTACCCAACGGTAGGAAGGTTAGAGTCGATAGGGTCGAGTTCCCCGACAGCGTAGCCGTGCTACCACTCTACACCGCCGGCAGGGAGGTGGTGCTACTAAGGCAGTACCGGCCTAGCATAGGAAGGTGGATCCTGGAGGCCCCCGCGGGAACCCTAAAGCCTGGGGAGCCCCCGGAGGAGGCTGCTAGGAGGGAGCTTGAGGAGGAGGCGGGCCTAAAGGCTGCAAGGCTAGTCAGAGTGGCGGCGGGCTACCTAGCCCCTGGGTACTCGACCGAGAAGATGACCCTCTACATAGCCCCAGACCCCCTGGAGGGGGAGGCGAGGCCCGAGGAGCACGAGGTACTAACTACCGTCAAGATGAAGCTGGAGGAGGCTATGGGCAAGGCGGAAAAGGGGGAGATCGAGGACGTAAAGACAATACTACTACTCCTAGCAGCCAGAATATACCTTGAAACACTCCAACAACGCTAAAGCCCATCACCTAGATGACCCCTTATAACTGAAAGCCTCGCCCTATGGGGCGGGAAGAAGGTCAAAGCCTCTACGGAGCTTGAAGGCGCTTGAAGGCTCTAGCTCAGCCTCAGGCCTTTCCCTTTAGGCTTCCCCGCCAGCTCTACTTCTACGCCGCGTCATAGCCCCTTTGAGAGGCAACTATCCTCTCTAAGTCTTTCAAGCTTACACTACGCAGTAATACAGACTTGACTCCTAGGTTGCTGGCGTGTATGCTCATAGCCTCATCATCTGTTATGAGCAAAGCGTTTCTACTTTTAGCCAGTGCTATCACGTAAGCGTCGAATCCCGAGCTGCCAGTGGCTAGGGCTACCTCCAGAGCTTTATCCCGGTACTCCTCCTCGTATATAATAATATATTGGCGAGCAGCTTTGAGAGACTCTACCACTCTCTCTGCAAGCTCGCGGCCGCCAGCCTCGCTATAACAGCGGCAACCTCCACTACAACAGGATATGGTATGAGAACCCGAACGCCATATTTATCTAGTAATTTTATTAGGGTCTTGGCCTTGATATGCGTATTCACCTCCCTCTCATAGACTTCTCTAGGTAGCCAACGGCCTGGCTTCAAGATAGCCTTGACCATGACACTTGAATCTAGTACCACCTCTTCCAACGCTCGCGAGCCTCCCTCAACGCCTCCTCGACGTTTCCGCGTGCTTCCACGCTAACCTTATCAACCAGCCTGGGGAACTCTTCCGGCAGCAAAAGTATTGTCACCTCTTCACCCTCCCTCAATTCGAGAGGCTCTAGAGGCTTCAGCACGCCACCCTCATACCTAGCCCGAATGACCCTACGCTCAGGCAAACCCGGCCCCCAAGACCCCAAATAATAATGATTCCATTAAAGTTCTAGCCCTCCACCCTCCTCCCCCGCCTACGCCTGGGAGACCTCATAGTATATGCCTGCGAGCCTCGAGGATGCCTCCTCCGCCGAGGGCCTCCTCGCGGGGTCTACCTCCATCATTGAGGCGATTAGGCTCCCCAGGCCTCCGTGCCCCACCTTGGCTAGCGCCCGCCTCAGCCCCTCGTCCCCCTTCAGCCTCTCCTCCCCATCTATACTCTCGCCCGCCAGCATGTATAGTAGTAGGTTGCCTAGCTGGTAGACGTCAGCCCTATCCTCGTAGCCCAGCCTCTTAGCCCTCAAAGCTAGATCCTCGCTTACGAGCTCCGGCGGCCTCCATCCGGGGGTGAAGCCCGGAGGCCCCTGGGGGGCTATGGTGGCTGTTAGCGTGGAGAAGCCCCCCAGCTTTAAGACGCCCTTAACAATGAAGACGTTGTCTGGCTTGACGTCGCCGTGCACCAGGCCCCTACTGTGTATGTAGCGG